>NZ_JBSHCR010000009.1:0-101877 GCF_053615895.1 Isoptericola sp. NPDC055881 | reverse complement strand
TACGGCATGCACTCGTCCGGGGGCCCCACCCCCGCCGCCCGCCCGCCCCCCCCCCGTGGTGTGTGTACCAACCGGGGGTCATTGCCCACCGTAATTCACGCCCTTTTCGTACCCACAGGGTCGGCCGACCCGCGGCTGGAGGTCAGGAGCTGTCGCCGGACTCGCGCTGGCGGCGGCGCTTCTCCTGCTCGAGGCGCCACAGGAACTCCGGGTCGTCGTCCGGCGCCACGGGGCCCGAGGGGCGGCGCGGACCGGCGGGGCCAGGGCGGCCCGGCCGCGAGGACGGGCCGCGGCCGCCGGACGCCCGGCGGCTCGCCTGCTTGACGATGATCCATGCGACGGCCCCGAAGATGGGCAGCAGCACGATGATCACCGCCCACAGCCACCGGGGGAGGCCGCCGCGTTCCTCCTCCTCGGACCCGGCGAGGTCGAGCAGGGCGTAGAGGGCGAGCCCTACCACGAGGAGCGGCAGGATCACACGCGCGAACATGCCCCCAGCCTAGTTCCGCGTCAAGGGGCTCAGGAATCGCGCCTACCCTGGACGGGTGCCTCTCGTCATGTACACCGTCTGGCGGATCCTGCTGTTCGTCGCCGCCCTCGGCGGCGGCTACCTGCTCGGTCTGCGCAGCTGGCTCCTCGTCCTCGTCGCCGCCGTCGTCGCCTTCGCCGTGTCGTACCTGGCGCTCGGCGGCCCGCGCGACTCGGCCGCTCGCTGGCTGGCCGAGAAGGAGCAGCGCCGCAAGGACGGCTCCGCGAAGCACGACGTGGACACCGACTACGAGGACGCCGTCGTGGACCGGGAGTCGGCCGAGGGGACGGGCACCGCTGCCGACGGCAGTGGCGCGGACGGCCGTGGTGCGGACGGCTCAGAGCGCCAGGCCTAGCCCCAGCAGCACGCCGTACGCCAGCTCGAACATGCCCGTGCCGGCGAGCACGCGGATCAGCGCCGGGCCGCGCGCCCCGGCCATGACCGGGACCACGAGCAGCGCCGCAGGCAGCAGCAGCACCGTGACGAGCATCGCCCACGGCGACCATGCCGCGCAGACCATCCCGAGCACCACGGGCAGCACGACGCACGCGGCGTACCAGCGGCGCGCCCGGTGGTCGCCCAGCCGCACCGCAAGGGTGCGCTTGCCCGCGACGGCGTCGGTCGGGATGTCGCGCACGTTGTTCACCATGAGCAGCCCGCAGGCGATCATCCCGACGCCGACGGCGCCGAGCACCGCCGGCCAGGTGAGCGTGTCGGCCTGCGTGTACGTGGTGCCGAGCGTGGCCACGAGCCCGAAGAACACGAAGACGCCCACCTCGCCCAGCCCCGCGTACCCGTACGGGCGCTTGCCGCCGGTGTAGTACCACGCGGCGAGCACGCACAGCACGCCCACGGCGAGCAGCCACCAGTGCCCGGTGACCGCGCACAGCGCCAGCCCCAGCACGCCGGCGACGCCGAACGACGCGAACGCGGCGCCCTTGACCCGGCCGGGCGGAACGGTGCCGGACGCGGTGAGGCGCAGCGGCCCCACCCGGTCCAGGTCCGTGCCGCGCACGCCGTCCGAGTAGTCGTTGGCGTAGTTGACGCCGACCTGCAGGGCGAGCGCGACGCCGAGGGCGAGCACGGCGGGCAGCCAGGCGAACGCATCGATGTCGGCCGCCGCGCCTGACCCGATCAGCACGGGTGCGGCTGCCGCCGGCAGCGTGCGGGGGCGTGCGCCGGCGATCCACTCGCTCGAGGTGGCCATCGTTCTCCGTCCGTCGGTGCGGCGCCAGGGCGTCGCGGTTCGCGAGCGGGTCAGGCGTGCGCCTCGTGCTCGCGGACGAGGGCGACGACGCCGCTGCGGTCCACCTTGCCGGGACCGCGCAGCGGGAGCGCGGCCGCGCGGTACACGCGGCGGGGCGCGGACGGCGCCCCCAGCCTAGTCGTCACGGCGGCCCGCACCCGCGCCAGCTCGGCGGGCGTGGCAGGGCGCAGCCGGCCCACCGCCACGGACGATGCCGGGGGGTCGGCCACGACGGCGACGAGCGCCTGCCCCCACTCCGGGTCCGGGACGCCGACGACGCACGCCTCCGCGCCGAGCAGCTCGCCGACGAGCGCCTCCACCGGGGCCGGGGCCACGTTCACCCCGCCCGTCACGACGACGTCGTCGGCGCGTCCCAGGACGCGCAGCGTGCCGTCCGGCGCGAGCTGCCCCAGGTCCGACGTGCGGAACCAGCGCGAGCCGTCCGGGTCCGTGCGGAACGCCGCCGCGGTGGCTGCGTCGTCGCCCAGGTAGCCTGCAGCGAGGGTCGGCCCGCCCAGCTCGACCACCCCCACCGCAGAAGTTGTCAGACCCAGGCGCGGGTATGACGGGTCCTGGTTCTGACAACTCTCGAGCGCCGCAGGGCTGTCAGAACCAGGGCATGCCCTGCCCGCGCGTGGTTCTGACAGGTCGGGGCGCAGGCGCACGCGGACGCCGCGCAGGGGCACGCCGTCGTACACGCAGCCGCCGGCGGTCTCGGACATGCCGTACGTCGTGACGATGCGCACGCCCGCCGCGGCCGCCCGGTCCAGCAGCGCGGGCGGCGACGCCGCGCCACCGAGCAGCACCGCGGCGCACCGGGCCAGCGCCGCCAGCCCGCGCGGGGAGCCGTCCTGGGCCGCCGTGAGCAGCCGGTGCACCTGGGTCGGCACGAGCGAGACGTAGACCGGCTCATCGCCCGCCGCCGCCAGCGCGGGCTCGAGCAGGTCGGCAAGTCCGTCGGGCGTGAACCGGGCGTCCGGGTCCGCGGCCGCCAGGGGCGTCCCGGCGAGGACCGAACGCACCAGCACCTGCAGGCCCGCCACGTGGGTCGGGGGCAGCGTCAGCACCCACCGGCCGGGCCCGCCGAGCCGCTCGTGCGTCGCCTCCGCCGACGCCCGCAGCGCATCGGCCGTCAGCGCCACCTCGCGCGGGGTGCCCGTCGAGCCCGACGTGCGCACCACGAGAGCCGTGCCCGCGGGCGGTGCGGCGGCCGTGGTGCGGGGCAGGGGGACGACGGCGGGTCCGCCGTCGAGGGAGTCGCGCACGGCGTGGCGGAGCGCGCCGACGGTTGGGGGGAGCGAGGGTCCGGGCACCGCACCAGGGTAGGTCCGGCCCCCGGGCCGCCCTGCCGTAGGGTGGTCCGGTCCCGGCCCGGGGGGAGCCCGCGGGCCGCCTGCCGGACCACGTCGAGGAGGACGCCGAGGATGCCCACGATCTCCGGAGGCACCGCCCACGGGGCGCGCCGTGCCCGGTCGGGAGCCGCCGCCGCGCTCGTCGCGCTCGCGATGCTGGCCACGACGGCGTGCGGGGCGGGCGAGCCCACCGCGCCGCCCACCGTGACCGCCTCGCCGGACGTCGCGGTCCCGAAGACGGCGGCACCCGCCCCGGTGCTGCCGAAGCCCGAGCCGAAGCCGAAGCCCGTCGTGTGGCCGCTGACCGGCAAGCGGACCGGCACCCCGAAGGTCCCGGCACGGCCCGCCGTCGCCGTGAAGATCGAGAACTCCACCGCAGCGCGCCCGCAGCGCGGGCTGCAGCGGGCGGACATCGTGTGGGAACAGGTGGTGGAGGGCGGGATCACCCGCTACGTCGCCGTCTACCACTCGTCGCTGCCGTCCACGGTGGGCCCGGTCCGGTCCGTGCGGCCCATGGACCCGGCGATCGTCGCCCCGATGCACGGGATCCTCGCCTACTCGGGCGGCCAGCCGCCCTTCATCCGCGCCGTCGGGAAGGCGGGCGTGCAGTCGGTGACGATGGACAGCGGCGACCCGGGGTTCCGGCGCAGCGGTGACCGGCCCGCACCGCACAACGTGTACGGCTCGGTGAAGACGTTCGCCAAGCAGGCGAACAAGGGCCGCGCCACGCCGCCGCCCGCCCAGTTCTCCTACGCGGCGAAGGTCGGCCAGGGCTCGGCGGCCACGAACGACCGCCGCGGGCACGTCGTCGACGTCCGGCTCTCCCCGCTGCAGCGCACCGTGTGGCGGTGGAAGGCGAAGACGAAGACGTACGCCCGGTACGACGGCTCGACGCCGTCGGTCTCGTCCGGGCACCAGCTGCGCGCCCGGAACGTGCTCGTCCTGTCCGTCGCGATGAAGAACACCAGGTATCGCGACCCCAGCGGCGCCCCCGTGCCCAAGACGCGGCTCTCCGGCCGCGGCGGCGGGGTGCTCCTCACCGGGGGCACGGCACTGCACGTGACATGGAAGAAGAAGGGCACGCGCGCGCGGCTCGTCCTCACGGCACCGAACGGGAAGCCCGCCACGCTCGACCCCGGGAACCTGTGGATCGAGCTCGTGCCGCGCGGCAGCGGGTCGTGGCGGGTGAGTTGACGCCGGATCGGGGATCCCCCGACATACGGTGAGCTGTGATCGCGCGCACAGCCCGCCGCCTCCCGGAGGACCGCATGACCGCCACGCACCGCACGTCCCACGCCGGCACCGCGACGGCCGTCGCACTGGCAGCCCTCCTGGCGCTCGGGGCCTGCTCGTCCGACGCGCCCGCCCCGCAGGCCACGCCCGACACCACCGCGGACAAGGGCGCGCCCCCCTCCCCGGAGGTGCCCCCGGCCTGGCCGTTGACGGGAGTCCGGTCGGACGAGGTCGCCGCCCGGCCGGCGCTCGCCGTCAAGATCGAGAACGCCCCGGAGGCGCGCCCGCAGACCGGCCTGGAGGACGCCGACCTGGTGTGGGAGGAGGTCGTCGAGGGCGGCATCACGCGCTTCGTCGCCGTGTACCACTCGAGGCTCCCGAAGGTCGTGGAGCCGGTGCGCTCGGTGCGGCCGATGGACCCGGACGTCGTCGCCCCGCTCGGCGGCGTCCTCGCCTACTCGGGCGGGCAGGCGCCCTTCATCGCGGAGGTCGAGAAGTCCGGCACGCAGTCGGTCATCATGGACCGCGGCGACGCGGGCTTCTCCCGCGACCCGGACCGCGCCGCACCGCACAACGTGGTCGGGGACGTGCACGCCTTCCTCGACCAGGCCGACGACGACCGGGCGGCCCCCCCGCCCGCACAGTTCCGCTACGCGGGCGCCGCGGGCGACGGCACGGCGAGCGCCGACGGATCCCAGGCCGCCACGGTGGACGTCGAGCTCAGCCCGGCGCAGCGCAGCGTGTGGGACTGGTCGGGCAAGCAGAAGCAGTGGCTGCGCAGCGAGGGCTCGCGGGAGTCCGTCTCCGCGGCGGGGAAGCGGCTGGCGGCCACCAACGTGCTGGTGCTGTCCGTCGACGTCGTGGACACGAAGTACAAGGACCCGGCCGGTGCCCCGGTGCCCAAGACCGAGCTGGTCGGCCAGGGCAAGGGCGTCCTCGCGACGGGCGGCAAGACGGTGCCGGTGCGGTGGTCGAAGAAGGACCAGAGGTCGCCGGTGCAGGTCACCCACGACGGCGAGCCCGCCGAGCTCGACCCGGGCAGCACGTGGGTCGAGCTGGTCCCGAAGGACGGCGGCAGCTGGAAGGTCTCCTGACCCGCACCGTCCGCCGGGGACCTAGCCCAGGCCGTGCACGGTGTCGTCGACGACCACCACGTGCCCGCCGACGGACTGCAGCTGACCGAGGTAGCCCCGCTCCAGCCGGTCCCACGCCGTGACGCCGTCGCGGAGGTCGAGGGCGACCAGGCGGCGCCGGTCGCCGTCGCCGCTGATGCCGACGAGCAGCCGGGTGCCGTCCGTGACCGCTCCGACGAGCCAGTCGCCGGACCCGTCCGCCGTGCGCCGGAGCAGGTCGTCACGGGCCCAGATCTCGGCGCCCGTGGCGGCGTCGAGCCCGACGAGCTCGCCGCCGTCCTGCACGACGACGACCCCTGCCACCCGCGCGAGCACGCCCCCGATGTCGTCGAGCGGGGCGTGCCATTGTTCTGCACCGTCCGCGCCGATCGCCCTGAGCTGCAGCTGCCCCACCGCCTGGCCCAGGTCGGGCAGCACGAGGAAGGAGCCGTCGGGGTCGTCGTCCACCGCCGGAGGGACCAGCCATCCCGGCACCGTGGCGACCACCGTGCCGTCGTCGTCGAGCACGGTGCTCTTCTGGTCGCTGACGACGACGTGGCGGCCACCGGGCAGGGGCTGCGTCCACCCGTCGGTGGCCGCGTCGATCACGGTGCCGCCGGGCGTCATGAGCACCGACGTGCTGCACACGGACATCGTGACGTCCGTCGGGGACGCGCCGACCGCAGGGTTGATCATCACCTCCGGCTCGGCGCCCCCGTCCTGCATCATGCCGCACTGCTCGAGGTCCTCCGGCCGGAGCCGCAGGGTCGCCTCGCCCCGCACCTCGCCGGTGAGCGCGTCCTCGACGCGCAGCGTCGGGTCGACCCAGCCGTCGGCGCGGAGCCGGCGCAGGGTGTCCGCGTCGGGCACGCCGTCGGGCGGCCAGGGCGCGGTGGCGTCCGTGACGCCCTCGGCCACGGCGAGCGCGCCCCCGGCGGCGGGCACCACGACGGGGGCGTCGGGCGGGGCCGCCTCGTCGTACGCGTCGGACCGCGCAGGGCCGAAGGGCCGCTCGCCGAGGACGGCGCCGTCGGCGTCGAGCACTGTCACGCGGCGGTCGTCAGCCGCGCCGCTGAGGCAGACCGCGATGGTGGCCGGCGTGCTCGCGTCGCCCCGGAAGCTCCCTTGCGGCCCGCACGTCGGGTACGGCCCGACGTCGTGCCGCCACGCCTCGCGCCCGGTGCCCGCGTCCGTCGCCACCGCGTCGGTCCCCTGGGTGGTGAGCACGAGCCCGCCGGCGAGCGTCGTCAGCTCGTCGGTGCCGTCCGTGAGCTCCCAGCGCTCCGTCAGCGGCTCGGACAGGTCGCCGACCGCGCCCGGCAGCCCGTGCACCGCCTCGGCGCGGAGCCGCTCGGCCCGGGCGTCCAGGAGGCCCGGCGCGAACCCGGCGGTCGCGGCGGCCACCACGACGGCGGCGGTGCTCGCCGCGACGGCGACGCGGCCGCCGCGGGACAGGGCGCGCCAGCGGGCGACCGCACGGTCGCGCAGCTCCGCCAGCCACCGTCGGGCCTGCCCCGGCTCGGGGTCGTCCGGGACGAGGTCCGCGTCGTCCTCGCGCTCGTCGTCCGGCACGAGCTCGAACGTCATGAGGTCGGGACGACGGAACCTCGGCGGCATGCCCGGAGGCTACCGGCGCCGAGGACGTCGCGCGCGGACGCGTCCGGCCGTGGCGCGCGCCGTCAGAAGGCGTACGGGAACCGCGACCAGTCGGGGTCGCGCTTCTCCAGGAACGCGTCGCGGCCCTCGACGGCCTCGTCCGTCAGGTAGGCGAGGCGGGTGGCCTCGCCGGCGAACACCTGCTGGCCCATGAGACCGTCGTCGGCGAGGTTGAAGGCGAACTTCAGCATGCGCACGGCCTGCGGCGACTTCCCGGCGATGGTGCGGGCGTACTCGACGGCCAGGGTCTCGAGGTCGTCGTGCTCGGCCACCTCGTTCACGCCGCCCCACCGCTCGGCGTCGTCGGCGGAGTACTCGCGGGCGAGGAAGAAGATCTCGCGCGCGCGCTTCTGGCCCACCTGGCGGGCCAGGTACGCCGACCCGTAGCCGCCGTCGAACGAGCCGACGTCGGCGTCGGTCTGCTTGAACCTCCCGTGCTGGCGGCACGCGATCGACAGGTCGGCCACGACGTGCAACGAGTGCCCGCCGCCGGCGGCCCAGCCGTCCACGACGGCGATCACGACCTTCGGCATGGTGCGGATGAGCCGCTGCACCTCCAGGATGTGCAGGCGCCCGGCGCGGGCGGGGTCGACGGCGTCGGCGGTCTCGCCCAGGACCTCGCCGCCGCCGCCGGCAGGGTCGTCGACGGCGGTCGTGTACTGGTAGCCGGAGCGTCCGCGGATGCGCTGGTCGCCGCCCGAGCAGAACGCCCAGCCGCCGTCCTTCGGCGACGGGCCGTTGCCGGTGAGCAGGACGGTGCCGACGTCGGACGTCATGCGGGCGTGGTCGAGCACCCGGTACAGCTCGTCGACGGTGTGCGGGCGGAAGGCGTTGCGCACCTCGGGCCGGTCGAAGGCGACGCGCACCACCGGCAGGTCGCGCACGACGGCGCCGTCCGCGGCACGCTCCACCCCCCGGTGGTAGGTGAGGTCGGTGAGGCCCTCGAACCCGGTCACCTCGCGCCAGCGGGCGGGGTCGAAGGTCTGGGACACGGGCCGGGGGAGTGGTGCGCTGCTCACGCCGCCACCCTAGTTCCGGTTCGGGCGCCGGGTACCGGTGCCGGGCGGAGGTCGCGGCGCGCCGACATCATCCTGGTCCTCGGCGTCCTCCGGGCGCACCCTGAGGGTATGGGCATGCTGGAACCCGACGACGACGTGGTGGACCCGCAGGACGTGGCGCACGAGATCTTCGTGTACGACGCCGAGACGGTCCGCCGCGACGCGCAGCGCATCGGTGGCCGTCCCGCTCCCAGCCCGCTGTCGTACGAGCCGGGGCTGACGGAGTTCACCGACTGATCGAGGCCCCGCGGCCGCGGGCCCCGGCGTCCTGGCGCGCGTGCGCTCCGCGGGCGGCCAGTAACCTGAACGCGTGCAGCTCCTCCGTGAACTGGTGTACCGCACCCCGCTGACCACCCGGTTCCGCGGCCTCGACGTGCGCGACGGCGTCCTGCTGCGCGGTGCGGCCGGCTGGGGGGAGCTGTCCCCGTTCTGGGACTACGACGACGCCGAGTCCGCCACCTGGCTGCGCGCGGCGCGCGAGGCCGCGGACGTCGGCTTCCCCGCCCCGGTCCGCGACCGGGTGCCCGTCAACGTCACCGTGCCCGCCGTCGGCCCCGAGCGCGCCCGCGAGATCGTGCTGGCCTCCGGCGGGTGCCGCACCGCGAAGGTGAAGGTCGCGCAGCGCGGCCCCGCCGTCGGGGGGAGGCCGGGCCCGCTCGAGCCGCTCGCTGCGGAGGAGGCGCGGGTCGCCGCGGTCCGCGCCGCGCTCGACGAGCTGCACGGCCCCGGCGTCGGCGCCGTCCGCGTGGACGCGAACGGCGGCTGGTCGACCGACGAGGCGCTGGCCCGCATCCCCGTCCTCGACGCCGCCGCGGGCGGTCTGGAGTACGTGGAGCAGCCGTGCGCGTCCGTGCCCGAGCTGGCCGCCGTGCGGCGCGGGCTCCGCTCGCCGGTGCCGGTCGCGGCGGACGAGTCGATCCGCCGCGCCGCCGACCCGCTGCGGGTGGTGCGCGAGGACGCCGCTGACGTCGTCGTGCTCAAGGTCCAGCCCCTCGGTGGCGTGCGCGCCTGCCTCGACCTCGCTGCGCAGGTGGGGCTGCCCGTCGTCGTGTCCTCCGCCCTGGAGTCGTCCGTGGGCCTGGCCGCGGGGGTGGCGCTCGCCGCGGCCCTGCCGGAGCTGCCCTACGCCTGCGGTCTCGCGACGTCGCAGCTCCTCGTGCACGACGTCGTCGCGGAGCCGCTGCTCCCGGTCGACGGCGCGCTGCCGGTGCGGCGGCCCGCGCCCGACCCCGACGCCTTCGCCCGCGCGGAGGCCGACGACACGACACGCGACCGCTGGCTCGCCCGGTACGCCCGTCTGGCCACGCTGGTCGAGCAGGTGCCCGCGTGAGCGCGCCGCAGGGGAGCCCTGCGCTGCCGCCGTCCGTCGTGGCGGCGCGCGCCGTCGTGACCGACCTCGCGCTGCAGGGGGTGCGCGACGTCGTGCTCGCGCCCGGATCGCGCTCGGCGCCCCTGGCGTACGCGCTCGCCGAGGCCGCGGAACGCGGACTGCTGACGCTGCACGTGCGCGTCGACGAGCGCTCCGCCGGGTTCCTGGCGCTCGGCCTCGCCCGGGGGAGCGAGCCGATCCTCCGGCACGCGGGCGGTGCCCCCGTCGAGGTGCCGCCCGCGGTGGCCGTCGTGACGACGTCCGGCACCGCCGTGGCCAATCTCCATCCGGCGGTCCTGGAGGCGCACCACACGGGGGTGCCGCTCGTGCTGCTCACCGCCGACCGGCCCCACGAGCTGCGCGGCACCGGCGCCTCCCAGACCACCGACCAGGTGGGGCTGTTCGGCACGGCCGTCCGGTACGCCGTCGACGTGCCCGCCCCCGACGGGCGCGACGGCGAGGTGCGCGACCTGCTCGGCGCCCTCGGCCGGGCGCTCGCCGCGGCCCAGGGGCTGCGCGACGGCCACCCCGGTCCCGTGCAGGTCAACCTCGCCTTCCGGGACCCGCTGCACCCGCCGGCCCCGCTCGCCCCGCCCGCGCCGGAGGAGGTCTGGCCCGACGGCTTCCGCCGGACCGCCGTCGCCCCGGCCGCGCCCGGCCCCGGCGGCGACCCCGCGCTCGGGGGCGACCCCGCCCGCACGCTCGTCGTCGCCGGCGACGGCGCGGGCCCCGACGCGCGTGCCGTCGCGGAGGCGCAGGGCTGGCCGTTGCTCGCGGAGCCGTCGTCCGGGGCGTGCGGCGGGCCGAACGCCGTCGCCGCGTACCGGTCGGTCCTGGGCGTCGACGAGCTCGCCCGCGAGGTGGAGCAGGTGGTCGTCTTCGGCCGCCCGACCCTGTCCCGTCCCGTGCAGCGGCTCCTGGCGCGGCCGGACGTGGTCGTCACGGTCGTCGCGCCGGGCGGCGGTCCGTGGCCGGACGCCGCGCGCAACGCCGAGGTGGTCGTCCCGCGGCTCGCGGACCGGTGGTCGTCGCCGACCGCGCCGCCCGCACCCCCGGCGTCCGCCGTGTCCCCCGCGTCCCACGGTGCCGACGGTCGCCCGGGCGACGGGTTCCTCGCCCGCTGGCAGGCGGCGGGGCACGCGGCGGCCGCTGTCGTGGCCGCGGCGACCGCCGACGAGGCCGTCACGGACGGGCTGCACACCGCCCCGCAGGCGGCCCTCGCCGTCGCGCGGGCCGTGGCCTCCGTCCTCGGTCCGGACGACCTGCTGGTCGTGGGCTCCTCCAACCCCGTCCGCGACCTCGACCTGGTGCTCGGCCTCGACCACCCGCAGGCGGGCGACCTGCCCGACGTGCTCGCCAACCGCGGGCTCGCCGGGATCGACGGGACCGTCTCGACCGCGACCGGGGTGGCGCTGGCCGCCGCCCGGCAGGGCCGTCGCACGCGCGCGCTCGTCGGCGACCTCACCTTCCTGCACGACGCCGGCGGGCTGCTGCGCGGCCCGCACGAGCCGCCCGTCGACCTCGAGATCGTCGTGGTCAACGACGACGGCGGGTCGATCTTCGCCACCCTGGAGCACGGCGCGCTCGCCGCGTCGTCCGCGGCCGGGTCGGCCACGTTCGAGCGGGTGTTCGGCACCCCGCACGGCGCCAACCTGGCGCAGCTGTGCGCGGGGTACGGCGTGGACCACCAGCTGGTGCTCGACGTCGGGTCGCTGCGGCACGCGCTGCGCGCACCGACCCGGGGTGTGCAGGTCATCGAGGTGCGCGTGCCGCGCGCCGACCGGCTCGAGGAGTCGCGCCGCCTGGCCGCGCAGGTCGCTGACGCCGTCCGTTCGACGCTCTGACCTGCGACGACATGATTCGCAGGATCTTCTCAGGTTGAGCCAAGCACCGCACCAGGATCGGATGGTGTCCTAGGGGCACACATCGAGGAGGGCACCATGAGCACCGACAACCCGGGCGCACCGCAGCCGTCGGACGCCGAAGAGCCGAACCGCCGCGCGACCCCGCCCGCCGAGCAGCCGGGCCAGCAGCCGGGCGCCGCGGAGCAGGCCGCCTCGCAGCCGGCCTCGCAGGACACCCAGCACCTCTCCGTGCAGCCGACCCAGCAGCTCCCGACGTCCCCGGCGCAGCAGCCGGCGCCGCCGCAGCCGACCGCGCCCCAGCCGCGCTACGGCCAGATGGCACCCGGTTCGCCGTACTACGGGCAGCAGCAGCCGTACCAGCAGCACGGCGCGCCGCAGCAGCCGTACGGCCAGCAGGCCCAGCACGGCCAGCAGGGCCACCAGCCCGGCCAGCCGTACGGCCAGCAGGGCGTGCCCGGCAACCCCTACGCGACGGCGCAGAGCCCGCAGGGTCAGCACGGTCAGCACGGTCCGCAGGGACCGCAGGGCAGCCGCGACACGGCCACGACCACGCAGCGCCAGCGCCCCGTGTGGGTGCCGGTCACGACCGCCGCCGTCGCCGCCGCGATCCTGGCGAGCCTGGGCACGGCCGCCGCGACCGGTGCGTTCGACGAGGGCGACCCGTCGTCCCTGGCCAGCGTCGGCTCGTCGCAGAACCAGTCGACCGACGAGGCGCCGGTGAAGAGCTCGACGTCGAGCAACCCGAACTGGGAGGCCGTCACGACGGCCGTCGCACCGTCCGTCGTGGCGATCCAGGTGCAGAGCCAGGCGGGCGGCGCCGAGGGCTCCGGCGTGGTCTACGACGACAAGGGCCACATCCTCACCAACAACCACGTCGTGTCCGGCGCGCAGGACGACACGGTGCAGGTCACCCTGTCCGACGGCCGCCTGTACGAGGCGACCATCGTCGGCACCGACCCGACCACCGACCTCGCCGTCGTCCAGCTGAAGAACCCGCCGGACGACCTGAAGCCGGCGTCCTTCGGCACCGCCGACGACGTCACGGTGGGCGACGCGGTCCTCGCCGTGGGCAACCCGCTCGGCCTGGCGAACACCGCCACGACGGGCATCGTGTCGGCGCTCGACCGGCCCGTCTCCGCGACGGGCGAGGACGGCAGCACGCAGGTCGTCACGAACGCCATCCAGATCGACGCCGCGATCAACCCGGGCAACTCGGGCGGCCCGCTGTTCAACGCGCAGGGCCAGGTCATCGGCATCACGTCGTCGATCGCGACGCTCTCCGGCGGGATGAGCGGCAGCAGCCAGTCCGGCTCGATCGGCCTCGGGTTCGCCATCCCTGTGGACCTCGCGAAGAACATCGCGGACCAGCTGATCAAGGACGGCACGGCGCAGCACGCCTTCCTGGGCGTCACCATGCAGGACACCACGGTCACGGCCGACGACGTCACGCGTCGGGGCGCCAAGGTCATCGACGTGTCGTCCGGCTCGCCTGCCGCCGACGCCGGCCTGCAGTCCGGCGACGTGATCGTCGCGATCGACGACGACGCCGTCAACGGTGCCGAGTCCCTCACCGCGTACGTGCGGGAGAAGGCGGCCGACCAGAAGGTCACGCTGACGTACGTCCGGGACGGCAAGACGCAGACCGTCGACGTCACGCTGGCGGTCCGCGACGAGTCGTCGTCCGCCGGCCAGGGCAGCGGGAACCAGAACGGCCAGGACGGCCAGAACGGTCAGGGCCAGGACGGTCAGGACAACCAGGACCAGGGTGGCCAGAGCGGCGACGGCTCCGACTCGACCAACCCGAACAATCTTCCGGACTGGCTGCGCGACCTGCTCCAGGGCGGGAACGGCAGCTGACCGGAGTCAGACAGCCCCGCGGGCCCGCGACCACCTCCCCCTCCCCGTCGCGGCCCGCGGGGCTTTGCCGTCCCTGAGGTCGGCCGGACGGGTCGGCGGGGTGGTCAGCCGGCGGTGCCGGTGGGCGCCGTCGTCGGGCGCAGGGCCGCGAGAACGCCGAGCGCGCTGCGCTCCAGGAAGTCGGCCAGCTCCGACGCGGGGATGCGGGGATCGGTCGCGGCCTCCACGAGGGCCTGCTCGGCGAACGAGATCCAGGCGTTCAGCGCGACGTCGAGGAGCGGACCGGACTCGACGCCGATCTCCTGGAAGGCGTCACGCAGGTGACCGGCGAGGACGTCGCGGGCGTGCTGCACGGTGGTGCGCACCTCCTCGTCCCCCGACGCCGCGCCGCGCACCAAGGAGTAGAAGGTCGCGTCGTGGTCGTGCACGAACTCGACGAACCGGTCGAGGGTGTCGCGCAGGCGCTCGCGGGGCGGCAGCTCGGGGCGGGGCCGGGTCGCGTGCAGCATGGCGTCGCGCGCGGTGCGGACGATGGCGGAGTGCAGCCCCTGCCGGTTGCCGAAGTAGTAGTGCACGAGGCCGGGGGAGACGCCGGCCTGCGCCGCGAGGTCCTCGACGGTGACGGCCTCCAGCGGGCGGTCGGCGAGGGCCGCGACGCCCAGCGCGACGAGCTGCTGCCGACGTTCGTCGGGGCTCATCCGGGTGCGTCGCGCGGCTGCCATGACCAGAGCATATGTCCGCCCGCGAGGTCGCAGACGGGCCGCGCACCGCGGCCGGGGCGCGCTGCTGCGGGTCTATTGACGGCGCCTCAGTAAGGGGCGTACCGTCGCGACTCGTCGGCGACACAGGGGTCGCCAAGTCGTCTGTGGAGGGAAAATGAAGCTCAGCGCACTGACGCGCACGCGTCGAGGCCGTGCGATGCTCGCCGCGGTCCCGACGGTCGCGGTCCTCGGTGTTCTCATGGGCGGGGTCGCCCAGGGCGCCGTGCCCGTGTCGATGACCGTCTCCGGCCAGCAGTTCAAGATCTCGGCGGACACCCTCAAGGGGACCGGCTTCTCCCAGTACGCGGGCTCCACCAAGGACGCCCAGGGCAAGGTGCAGCCGGTCGCGATCGCGAACATCAAGGACGCGAAGCTGTACAACCTCTGCCAGTCGGTGAAGATCCCCAAGATGCCGCTGGGCCTGCTCATCACCGCGGGCACCGACAAGGACGCGCCGGTCGAGGCGACCGACCTGCAGATCGGCATGAGCGACCTGCGCGGCACCGCGACGTTCAACACGATCCGCATCGGGGTGGACGCGTCGACCGTCAACACCAAGGAGCACGGGTCCGAGGGCGACTTCGCGATGGACTCCGACGGGATCAACATCAAGGACCTGAAGCAGGTCTCGACGAGCACGTCGGCCGCGGTGTTCAAGCTCACGGACCTGCATCTGAAGATCTCCGACGGCACCGAGTGCTTCTGAGTCGCCCCGGAGTCAGGGAGGAGTCCGCGTGAGCGACGAGAACACCTCGGTCGAGGCGTCCCCCGAGGGGCCGGCCACCCGCCGTCAGCGGTTCGCCGCATGGCGGGTGGCCCGGCCCTTCTGGGGCGGCGCCGTCACGATCCTGGCAGGGCTGGTCCTGTGGTTCTCGGGCCGGCTCCAGCTCGACAACATGGAGATCCAGCTCGGCATCGAGGGCATGCAGTCCACGCTGCTCCCGGTGGCCCTGGTGCTCCTCGGCGTGCTGGTGATGGTCCAGCCCCAGTTCCGGGTGTTCTACGGGGTCATCACGCTGGCGATCGCGGTCTACTCCCTGCTCGGCGTCAACCTCGGCGGCTTCGGGATCGGCATGGTCCTGGGCGTCGTCGGCGGCATCCTCGCGGTGTCGTGGATGCCGCGCACCGCCGAGGACGGCACGACGGCGGGCTCGACGGCGGGCTCGGCGGGTCACACCGCCGAACCCGCCGCGGGCCCGGCCGACCCGCGGTCGGACGGCGAGGAGGTCACCCTCGCCGAGCTCCTGCCGTTCGAGGACCGGCCGGCGCGGGGCGGCCGGCACGCGTCGGTCGCGGCCGCGGTGGTGGTGCTCGCGCTCGGCAGCACCGGGGCGACGGCGGTGCAGACCGGCGTCGTCGCCCCCGCGCAGGTACGCACCGCGTCGGACTGCTGGGACCCGCTCGGCTGGCTCGAGTGGGCGTGCGGGTCCGCCGACGACCCGGGGGCGACGCCCAGCCCCTCGCCGTCCGCCACCGACGCCGGGACGACCGACGACGGGACCGCCGGGGCCGGCACGACCGACGGCGGCACGGCCGACGACGGCGCGGCGACCGGTGACGGGGCGGGCGACACGGTCACGGAGCCCGGTGCCACCGCGTCGGGGGACGCGGGCGGCACCGGCTCCGGGTCGGGGTCCACGGTGATCGACCCGTCGGACGGCGCGGCAGGCGCGACGGCGGACGACCAGGCCGGGACGACCGACGACGCCGAGAAGTCCGACAAGACGTCCGACGAGAAGTCCGACGACGAGAAGTCCGACGACGAGAAGTCCGACGACGAGCCCACCGAGGCGGAGGCGCAGGATTCCGTCGAGAAGGAGGCTCGCCTCGAGCTCGGTCCGTGTGCGCGGATCACGTTCGGCGGCGAGTACGACCTCACCATCTCCCTGCCGGGGGACTGCGGCAGGCGCGAGGACGCGAACGTGTTCTCCCTCGACGCCGACCTCGAGACGCGTGACCTCCAGCTCCCGCTCACCGGCATCAACGGGATCGACGTCGTGAACGTCCCGGTGACGAACGACGGACCGCGGCGCGACGCCCTGCGCCTCTCGGTCGACTCCGTGAAGGTGCCCGGCTTCTGGCTCAAGACGTACGCCGACAACAACGGCACGCTGGGCGGCACGGTCACGGACGCCGACTCCGTGTCGATGCAGGGCAACGCGCAGATGTACATCTCGTCCATCCACGCGAACCTTCCCGACGGCGAGGACCTCGCCGACCTGGGGGAGCAGCTCGTCGGCGGTGCGTCGCTGGTGGAGATGCTGCTGGGCCTCACGGACGCGCGGATCGGGCTCATGGGCGCGACCTCGGACGTCCAGGTGTGGTCCGACTTCCGAGAGCAGGTCTGGGAGCGGTAGCAGCCGAGGTAGTACGAAGGGCGCCGAGGGGGACGTACTACCTCGGCGCCCTTCGTGCTATTTCGGCGCGGCGCGGACTACCTCGGCGGGGCGCGGACTACCTCGGCGGGGCGCGGACTACCTCGGCGGGGCGCGGACTACCTCGGCGTCAATCCGCGCCGAGCGCCCACCGCATGGGGACCAGCTTGGCCTCGGACTCGGCGAGCTCGGCCTCCGGGTCGGACGCCGCGACGATGCCGCAGCCGGCGAACAGGCGCACGTGCCGCGGGTCCGTCTGCGACAGCTCCGCCGAGCGCAGGGCGATGCCCCACTCGCCGTCGCCGTCCGCGCCGACCCAGCCGACGGGCCCGGCGTACCGGGACCGGTCCATGCCCTCGATCTCGCGGATGAGGTCGCGCGCCACGACCGTCGGCGTGCCGCACACGGCGGCCGACGGGTGCAGCGCGGCGGCGAGGGTCAGGGACGACGGGGGGCGCTCCCGTCCGCCCGGCGCGACGCGGTCCAGCACGCCCGTGACGTCGGACGCCAGGTGCATGACGTTCGGCAGGTGCAGCACGAACGGGGCGTCGGGGACGTTCATCGACGAGCAGAACGGCTCCAGGGCGCGGGCCACGGAGCGCACCGCGTACTCGTGCTCCTCGAGGTCCTTCGAGGAGCGGGCCAGCTGTGCCGCGTGCAGCAGGGCGTCGTCGTCCGACATCCCCGTCTCGCGGCGGATCGTGCCCGCCAGCACGCGGGACGTCACCAGCCCCTTCTCGCTGCGCACGAGCAGCTCCGGGGTGGCGCCCACCATGCCGGACACGGAGAACGTCCAGCACGCCTCGTACCGGTCGGCCAGCCGGTGCAGCAGCCACCGCGGGTCCAGGGGGTGCTCGGTGGTCGCCAGGACGTCGCGCGCCAGGACGACCTTCTCCAGCTCGCCCGACTGGATCCGGGCCACGCCCTCGCGCACGACGGCGGGCCAGTCGCCCGCCGCGACCGCGCCGTCGGCGAACCGGACACGGCCGGGCGCCGGGACGGGGCTGCGGGGCTCGCGGCGCAGCGCCTCGGTGCCCGGTGCGGCGTCGAGGCTCGCCCCCGGGGTGATCGTCGTCATCCAGGTCACGCCGCCGCGGCGGCCCACGAGCACCCGCGGCACCACGAGGGAACCGTCCGGGCGTGCGCGCCCGACGTCGTCGCCGTCCTGGTCGTCGAGCTGGCCGGCGTCGTCGAACGCGAAGGTGCCGAACGCGACCGGTCCCGTGCCGGGCAGGCGGACGTCGTCGCGGACCACGGCCCGCGCGAGCGTGGCCTGCCAGGCGGCCTCGGCGTCCGCGAACCGGCCGGGGCCGAAGGTGTCGAAGCGCAGCGCCTCGCCCCAGCCGACGAGGCCGTCGCCGCGCCGCACCCAGCTCAGCGGCCGGGCGTCGGGCAGGAGGTCGACGAGGGCGGTCAGACCGCCGGGGAGATCGTCGATCCGGGTGGTGCGGACCAGGAGCGCGAGGGGCTCGGTCGCGGGACCGGGGGCGGTGCCGGTGGTCGTGCCCGGGTGGGGGCGCGGCGCCGGCAGGGGCGTGGCGGACATCGGCTCCAGAGTACGCCCGGAGGCCCGCCACGCCCTTCCACGTGCGGTGCTCAGGTGTGACGCACGGTCACGGCGTGGTCGCGCCGTCGCGGCGCTCGTCGGCACGCTCGTCGGCCGGTGCGTCCGCGCGGCCGCGCGGGGCGCGGTTCGAGCGGTTGAGGACGCCGTCGTCCGCCAGGTCCTCCAGCTGCTCGTCGTCGACCGCCTTGCTCGCGGTGCCCTTCACGAACACCGAGGGGTTCTCCGGCGTGCCCGCCTTGATGTGGTTGAACAGGATGTTCAGCAGGATCGCCATGAGGGCGGCCGAGCTGATCCCCGAGTGGAAGATGGTGCCGAACCAGGTCGGGAACTGGTCGTAGAAGTCCGGCTTGGCGATCGGCACCATGCCGAACGAGATCGACGCCGCCACGATGACGAGGTTCATCGAGTTGCCGTAGTCCACCTTGGCGAGGGTGCGGATGCCGGACGCCGCGACCGAGCCGAACAGCACGACTCCCGCACCGCCGAGCACGGGCGTCGGGACCGCGGCGACGACGCGGCCCAGCACCGGCAGCAGGCCCAGGACGACGAGGATCGCCCCGCCCGCCGACACGACGAAGCGCGACTTGATGCCCGTGATCGCGACCAGGCCGACGTTCTGCGCGAACGCCGACTGCGTGAAGGAGCCGAAGAACGGCGACACCACCGACGACGCCATGTCCGCGCGGAGACCGTTCGCGATCCGCTTGCGGTCCACCTTCGTGCCGACGATCTCGCCGACCGCGATGATGTCCGCCGTCGTCTCCGTGAGCGTCACCAGGATCACGATGAGCATCGAGACGATCGCGGCGACCTCGAACGTCGGCGGGCCGTACGCCAGCGGCGTGGGGAACGCGAAGATCGGGCCGTCGCCGACGCCCCCGAAGTCCGCCTTGCCCAGCACGAGCGCGATGAGCGTGCCCGCGACGATCGCGATGAGGATCGACAGCCGCGAGACCGTCCCCGACCCGACCTTCGACAGCAGGATGACGATCGCGAACGTGAGGAACGCGAGGCCGATGTTGCTCGTCGAACCGTAGTCGGGCGCCTCGGCGTTGCCGCCCATCGCCCAGTTCGCCGCCACGGGCATCAGCGTCAGGCCGATCGTGGTGATCACCACGCCGGTCACCACCGGCGGGAAGAACCGGATGATCTGCGCGAAGAACGGCGTGATGAGGAAGCCGATCGCCGACGAGACGAGCACGGCGCCCAGCACCGCCTGGATCCCGCCCCCGCCGCCGACGATGGCGACCATCGTCGAGACGCCGGCGAAGGACACGCCCTGCACCAGGGGCAGCTGGGAGCCGAAGAACCTGATGCCCACCGTCTGCAGGATCGTCGCGAGCCCGCCGATGAACAGCGAGGCGGCGACGAGCGTCCCGATCTCCGCCGGCGTCAGGCCGGCCGCGCTCCCGACGATCAGCGGCGGGGCGATGATGCCGCCGTACATCGTGAGGACGTGCTGGAAGCCGTACCCGAACGTGGCGCCGAGCGGCAGCCGCTCGTCCTCGGGCCGGGTGGGGCTGGTCACCGCGCGGGCGGTGGTGGACCGTGCCATAGCGGACCTCCTTGTTCGCTACCGAGTCAGGTTCACTCTTCCGACTAGCGGAAGAAGCCTTCCATCATTCGACCGGCAAAGGGTGAGGCGTGTCAACCCCTCCCGGGCCACGGATTGCCGTTGAGTAGTCGTCGGGCGGAGCGGGCGGGTCGTGAGTGACGTGGCGTCCGAGCGGGAAGTCCTTGTCGCGAGGCACGCCATCCGCCGCTCGTTCCTCGCGGCTCCCGCCAGGCCCGACCAGCCTCGCGACAAGGACTTCCCGCACGGACGTCGCGTGCGGCTCGCGCGGAGGGTCAGCCGGCGACGAGGCGGCGGGCGGCGTCGCGGTGCTCAGCGAGGAGCGCGGGCAGGTCGAGGTCGACGACGTGGCCGTCGACGACCCGCCAGTCGCCGCCGACCATGACCCGGTCGGCGCGGTCGGCGCCGCACAGCAGCAGCGCGGCGACCGGGTCGTGCGAGCCCGAGAAGCGGGGCTCGTCGAGACGCCACAGGGCGAGGTCGGCCTGCTTGCCGACGGCGAGGACGCCGAGGTCGTCGCGGCCCAGCACACGGGCCGAGCCGCGCGTCGCCCAGCCGAGAGCGCGGGCCACCGGCACCGACGCCCCGTACTTGAGGCGCTGCAGGTAGAGGGCCTGGCGGGCCTCCAGGATCATCGTGGACGCGTCGTTGGACGCCGAGCCGTCGACGCCGAGCCCGACCGGCACCCCCGCGTCCTCGAGCTCCAGGACGCGGGCGATGCCGGACGCGAGGCGCATGTTCGACGTCGGGCAGTGCGCCACGCCGGTCCCTGCCGCGCCCAGGCGCGCGATCTCCTGGCCGTCGAAGTGGATGCCGTGCCCGAGCCAGGCCCGGTCGGTCAGCCAGCCGACCGACTCCAGGTAGTCCACCGTGCGCATCCCGAACCGCTCGCGCAGGAAGTCCTCCTCGTCGATCGTCTCCGCGAGGTGGGTGTGCAGGCGCACGTCGTGCCGCGCGGCCAGCTCGGCCGTGTCCCGCATGTTCTGCGTGGTCACGGAGAAGGGTGAGCAGGGCGCGAGGGCGATCTGGATCCGGGCGCCCGCACCGCGCTCGTGGTACGCGCCGATCAGGCGTTCCGAGTCCGCCAGGATGGTGTCGGCGTCCTGCACCACCGACTGCGGGGGCAGCCCGCCGTCGTCCGTGCCGAGCGTCATCGAGCCGCGCGTGAGCGTGGCCCGCATGCCGAGCTCCCGCACGGCCTCGACCTGGATGTCGATCGCGTCGTCCAGCCCCGCCGGGAAGACGTAGTGGTGGTCGGCGGCCGTGGTGCAGCCCGACAGCAGCAGCTCCGTCAGCGCGACCTTCGTGGCGAGCTCGTGCGCGCGCGGCGTGAGCCGGGCCCACACCGGGTACAGCGTCGTCAGCCACGGGAAGAGCTCGGCGTCCGCGACCGGGCCCCAGGCGCGCGTGAGCGTCTGGTAGAAGTGGTGGTGCGTGTTGATCAGGCCGGGCGTGACGACGTGCTCCGCCGCGTCGAACGTCTCGTCGACGGGCGCCGCAGGGCTGGCGCCGGCCGCCACCAGCTCGCTGATCACGCCGTCCGAGACGACGACGCCGCCGCGCGCGTCGGGTGCTCCAGTGGAGTCGTCGGCGGTGAAGACGGCCAGCGGGTTCTTGATCCAGGTGCTCATCGGTGCCTCCTGACGGCGACGCCGGGGGAGCGGCGCCACGTCGCGCCGGCTCAGTGGGCCTGTCTGCCGATCCAGGGAGCGCCGGCCTCGTGCCGCCGTCCCGCACGACGCTAGGACACCGGTGGCCGGGTGGCAACGGTCAGGCAACGGTCAGATCGGCAGTCCCCGCTCACGTCGGCAGTCCGAGGTGCCGACGTGAGCTGGAACTGCCGACCTGTGGCGGCACGTGGCGGTCGGCCGTCCCGTGCGACGATGGCACGCATGCCGCGCGCCAGCCTGGACAAGGACCCCGCCGAGGTCGCGTCGATGTTCGACGGCATCGCCCGCCGGTACGACCTCGTCAACGATCTCGTCTCGCTCGGGCAGGACCGCCGCTGGCGCCGGGCCGTGGTCGAGGCCGTCGCCGCCGTCCCCGGCGAGCGGGTGCTGGACCTGGCCGCCGGCACCGGCACGTCGAGCGAGCCGTTCGCCGCCGACGGCGCGCTCGTCGTGCCGTCCGACATCAGCCTCGGCATGCTCACCGTCGGCAAGGGGCGCCGCCCGGACCTGTCGTTCGTCGCCGGCGACGCCACCCGCCTCCCGTTCGCGGACGCCGCCTTCGACGCCGTGACGATCAGCTTCGGGCTGCGCAACGTGGTCGACACCGACGCCGCCCTGCGCGAGATGCTGCGGGTGGTGCGGCCCGGCGGCCGCGTCGTCGTGTGCGAGTTCTCCACGCCCACCTGGGCGCCCTTCCGCGTCGTCTACCAGGAGTACCTGATGCGCGCGCTGCCCGTGGTGGCGGGCGCGGTCACCCGCGACCGCGGGTCCTACGACTACCTCGCCGAGTCGATCCGCGCCTGGCCCGACCAGGCCGCGCTGGGCCGCCGTCTGCTCGCCGCCGGCTGGGAGCGGGTGTCCTACCGGAACCTCGCCGGGGGCGTCGTCGCCCTGCACCGGGGCCTGCGCCCCGCCTGACCGTTCTGCGCGGCAGCTCGCGGCTCCGTCGGCACTTCGAAGTGCCGACGGGACCGCGAACTGCCGCCGCGATCCTCCGGCGCCCTTTGACCTCGTGGACCGGGGCACGTATCGTCGCCGACGCCTGAAACGATTCAAGGACGACGTGCGGCACGGTGACGTGCCCAGCAGGGAAGGCAGGGTCGATGACGACACCGGGGACCACACCGACGACCACACCAGGGAACGGGACGCGTCCCGCGACGGCGGGGGCCCCGCTGCACGGGTACCGGGCCACCGTCGCGGTCGCGATGTCCAACTACATCGAGGCGGGCTCGATCATCGCCCTGGCCACCAGCCTCACGCTGTGGCAGGAGCACTTCGGCCTCAGCAACCTCGCCGTGGGGCTCGCGGCCGCGCTGAGCGCCAACGCGTTCGGCGCGGCGGTGGGCGCCATGGTCGGGGGACCGCTCGGCGACCGGTACGGCCGCAAGTTCATCTACACCTACGACCTGCTGCTGTACATGCTCGGCACGGCGTTCATCGTCTTCGCCGCCGCCCCGTGGATGCTGTTCGTCGGCATCGTCCTCACCGGCATCGCCGTGGGTGCCGGCGTCCCCGTCGCCTGGACGTACATCGCCGAGGAGGCGCCCGACCACCAGCGGGCCCGGCACGTGGGCACCGCACAGCTCGCGTGGTCGCTCGGGCCGTTCGTCGGCTTCGTGCTCGCCACCGCGCTCGTGCCCCTCGGGCTGCTCGGCAGCCGGATCGTCTTCGCGCACCTGTTCGTCATCGCGTTCGTCACGTGGTGGGTGCGGCGCGGGCTCGCGGAGTCGGACGTGTGGAAGGAGTCGAACGCCAAGCAGGTCGCCCTCGGCCGCAGGCGCCGCGGCTTCCGCGAGCTGGTCTCGCACCCGCAGAACGTCAAGGCGCTGCTGTTCCTCGTCGGCGTCTATGCCCTGTGGAACACGGTCGCGGGCCAGGCAGGCATCTTCATGCCCCGGGTGTACCAGACGGCCGGCGTCGAGAGCGCCGTCGCGCAGAACCTCCTGCAGGTGCTGGTCTGGGGCCTGACGTCCGCCGCGACCTTCTGGGGCTTCATGCGGTACGGCGACCGGGTGAGCCGCCGCCTGCTCTACGGCCTCGGCGCGGTCCTGGCCGTGGCGGCCTGGATGATCCTGGCCTTCGTGCCGCACGTCTCCATGCCGCTGCTCGTCACCTACGCCGTGCTGTGGGGCGTGTCCGCCGGCATCGGTGCCCAGGCGTTCTACGCGCTGTGGACGGCGGAGCTGTTCGCCACGGCCTACCGGGCCTCGGCCCAGGGCGTGCTCTTCTTCGTGGCGCGCATCGCGGTGGGCCTGCTGAGCTACGTGTTCCCGACGATGCTCGCCGAGCGGGGCGTGCCGTTCGTGGGCGGCATCATGGTCGCGCTGCTCGTCGCCTCCCTCGTCATCGGCGTCGTCTGGACGCCGGACACCGCGGGCAAGAGCCTCAAGGCGATCGAGCGGGAGCGCTACGGCGCGGACCTCGACGACGCCGAGCCGGCGGCCGCCCGCCGAGCCACCTGAGCAGCTGAGCCACCTGAGTACCTGAGCGGGGGCCTGAGCACGGAACTGAGCTCGGGCCTGAGCGCGGACAAGCCGGGCGACGCACGGTGTCGTCGCCCGGCCCTCGTGCCCTCGTGCAGGGCGCCGGAGGTCAGGCGCTGGTGGTGCGGTCCTTGAGGGCGGCGCCCTGCTCCTTGGCGAAGTCGCTCACGGTGCTCGTGACGTCCGAGACCTTGGCCTGGACGCGCGGGTCCTTCCAGGTCTCCGTCGCCCAGTTCTTCGCCTGGTCGAGCTTCTGCCGGCCCTTCTCGGTGCCGAACAGGTAGCCGAGCGCTGCTCCGACGACGAATGCGGGTCCTGCCTTCATGGGGCGAGCCTCCTGAGGGTCTCGTGCGGGTGCTGCCTTGGTCCGTGCCCACGACCGTAGGCACGTCACGGGATCCACGCACCTTGCGGCAGGTCCCCGACATCCCCCTGGGGCGGCCCGGCTGGCACACTGGTGGCACCCCGCCGGACCTGCGGTGACGTCTCCACCGCGGCGCACCCGGGGCCGGCCGCCGACGAGGAAGGGTTACCTTCCTACACATCGCCCCGCGAACGTGGCTAGAGTGCTCGACAAGAGTTGTGATGGGGTTCACAAATCGACTCCGGCACCGTCGCCGGGGCGCTCGAGGGAGCGAGGTGAGAACGTGCGGGCAGGTCGTCTGGACGACGCTGACGTCATCGTGGTGGGTGCCGGTCCGGCCGGGACGTCCACCGCTCACTGGTGCGCCTCCGCCGGCCTCGACGTGCTCGTGCTCGACAAGGCGTCCTTCCCCCGGGACAAGGTCTGCGGCGACGGGCTCACGCCCCGCGCGGTCGGGGAGCTGGCCCGCATGGGCCTCGGCACCCGGGCCGAGGACGGGTGGATCCGCAACGAGGGCCTGCGCGTGGTGGCCGGGGCGCGCTCGTGGGAGCTGCCCTGGCCCGACCTGGACTCCTTCCCCGGCTACGGCATGGCGCGGTCCCGGATGTCTCTCGACCACCGCCTCGCGCAGCACGCGCAGGCCAGCGGCGCCAAGCTGCTGGAGCGCACCAAGGTGACCGCACCCCTGCGCGACGAGCGGGACGGCCGTGTCGTCGGCGTGCGGACCCAGCCCCTCGACGGCGACGGTCGCGCCGACGGCGCCGAGACCGTCTACCGCGCGCCCGTCGTGGTCGCCGCCGACGGCGTCTCCTCGCGCTTCGCGACCGGCCTCGGCGTCACGCGCCGTGACGACCGCCCGATCGGCACGGCGGTGCGCACCTACTTCCGCACGGAGGGGACGTCGCGGCACGAGGACGCGTGGATGGAGTCGCACCTCGAGCTCTGGGACGGCGCGCCGGGCGCGTCGAACCTCCTTCCCGGCTACGGCTGGATCTTCGCCCTCGGGGACGGCACGGCCAACGTCGGCCTCGGCTCGGTGAGCTCCACACCCGCGCGGCAGTCCGCGGCAGGGCACGACTACCGCGGCATGATGCAGGCCTGGATGCGCAACGCCCCCGCCGAGTGGGGCTTCACGCCCGACAACCAGGTGGGCCCCGTCCGCGGAGCGGCCCTGCCGATGGGGTTCAACCGCAGCCCGCTCTACTCCGCGGGCGCGCTGCTGGTGGGTGACGCCGCGGGGATGGTCAGCCCGTTCAACGGCGAGGGCATCGCCTACGCCCTGCAGGCCGGGCGGGTCGCGGCCGACGCCATCGCGCAGGCCCGGACCCGCACCACCGACGACGCGCGGGAGCACACGCTCGCGTCCTACGCGGACCGCATGCGCGCCGACCTGGGCGGCTACTACACGTTGGGCCGCTGGTTCGTGCGGCTCATCGAGCACCCGCAGATCATGCGGCTGTGCGTGCGGTACGGGCTGCCGCGGCAGGTGGTCATGCGGTTCGTGCTCAAGCTGTTGTCCGACTGCTACGAGCCGCGGGGCGGTGACTGGGTGGACCGGGTCATCGCGGGGCTCACCAGGGTGGTCCCAGCGGCATGAGCGCACACGAGCACAAGGGAGTGGTCGAGATGCACGAGGCAGGTCCGAGCGCGACGGCGCGGACGGGGGCGGCACGATGACGAACCCGTACGTGCCGGTCCTCATGCTCATGGGCGTCGCCCTGGTCCTGGCCGTGGGCGGTGTGGCGGCGAGCGCCGTCATCGGCCCGAAGCGCTACAACCGGGCCAAGCTCGACGCGTACGAGTGCGGCATCGAGCCGACGCCGCACGCGGTCGGCGGCGGGCGCCTCCCGGTCAAGTACTACCTGGTCGCGATGACGTTCATCGTCTTCGACATCGAGGTGGTCTTCCTCTACCCGTGGGCGGTGGACTTCGCCGCGCTCGCCGGCTTCGGCCTGGTGGCGATGCTGTCGTTCCTCGCCCTCATCACCGTGCCCTTCGTCTACGAGTGGCGGCGGGGCGGCCTCAGCTGGGTGTAGCAGCACCCGCACGACCAGCACGACCAGCACGACCAGCACCACCAGCACCACCAGCACCACCCAGGACGACACGGCAAGACGGACGGCGACGGTGCCGGGCAGATCCGGCACCGATGCTCACGAAGGGGAGGGTTCATGGGCCTGGAAGAGGCTCCGTCGGGCTTCCTGCTCACGACGATCGAGGACCTGGCGGGCTACCTGCGCAAGGCGTCCGTGTGGCCGGTGACGTTCGGGCTGGCGTGCTGCGCCATCGAGATGATGGCGGCCGGCGCGTCGCGGTTCGACCTGTCTCGGTTCGGCATGGAGGTCTTCCGGGCGTCGCCGCGGCAGGCGGACCTCATGATCGTCGCGGGCCGGGTGAGCCAGAAGATGGCCCCGGTCGTGCGGCAGGTCTACGACCAGATGAGCGAGCCCAAGTGGGTGCTGTCCATGGGCGTGTGCGCCTCCAGCGGCGGCATGTTCAACAACTACGCGATCGTGCAGGGCGTGGACCACATCGTCCCGGTCGACGTGTACCTGCCCGGCTGCCCGCCGCGCCCGGAGATGCTCATCAACGCGATCCTCGCGCTGCACCAGCACATCCAGGACTCGCCGCTGGGCGTCAACCGCCGGGAGGCGGCCGCGGCCGCCGAGGCGGCGGCGCTCGAGGCCACGCCGACGTTCGAGCTCAAGGGGCTGCTGCGATGAGCGACGGCACGACGGCGGGGGGCGCGGCGGACAAGCCCGTCCCGCAGCCCGAGGGGGTGCTCGGCCCCCGGTCCGGGGAGCTGGTGCCCGGCAGCGAGCAGGCCGGCCGCGGCGGGCAGGGGCCGGAGGTCGTCGAGGTGCGCCGCGGCATGTTCGGCGTGCGGGGGTCGGGCGACACGTCCGGCTACGGCGGGCTGGTGCAGCCGGTCGCGCTGCCGGGCGCGGCGACGCGGCCCTACGGCGGCTGGTTCGACGAGGCCGTGGACGTGCTCGCGGAGGTGCTCGCGGCGTCGGGCGTCGCGTTCGACGACGCGGTGCAGCGGGTGGCCGTCGACCCGCAGGCCGACCCGCCCAGCCCGCACGCCGAGCTCACGCTGTACGTGGCGCGCGAGCACCTGGTGGCGGTCTGCCGGGCGCTGCGCGACGACCAGGACCTGCGGTTCGAGCTGAGCCTCGGTGTCTCGGGCGTGCACTATCCCGAGGACGCGGGCCGCGAGCTGCACGCCGTCTACCACCTGACGTCGGTGACGCACGGCCGACGGCTGCGCCTCGAGGTGGCGGTGGCGGACGCCGACCCGCACATCCCCTCGACCACCGCGGTGTACCCCACCAACGACTGGCACGAGCGCGAGACCTGGGACTTCTTCGGGATCGTCTTCGACGACCACCCGGGCCTGGCGCGCATCGAGATGCCGGACGACTGGCCCGGGCACCCGCAGCGCAAGGACTACCCGCTCGGCGGCATTCCCGTGGAGTACAAGGGCGCCACGGTGCCGCCGCCGGACACGAGGAGGCAGTACTCGTGACTACCACTGGCGCACCGCACGCCACCCGTCCCCCCACCGACGACTTCGACCCCGGCGTCCCGGGGTTCGAGGCGTCGGGCGGCGACTGGGACGAGATCGCCCGCGAGGCCGTGGGCGAGGAGCGCATCGTCGTCAACATGGGCCCGCAGCACCCGTCCACGCACGGGGTGCTGCGCCTCATGCTCGAGATCGACGGCGAGACGGTCACCGAGGCCCGGTGCGGCATCGGCTACCTGCACACCGGCATCGAGAAGAACATGGAGTTCCGCACCTGGACGCAGGGCACCACGTTCTGCACGCGGATGGACTACCTGGCGCCCCTCTTCCAGGAGACGGCGTACTGCCTCGCCACGGAGAAGCTGCTGGGCGTCACGGACGACGTGCCGGAGCGGGCGTCGATCATCCGGGTGCTCATGATGGAGCTCAACCGGGTGGCGTCCCACCTCGTGTGCCTCGGCACCGGTGGCAACGAGATGGGCGCGACCACGGTCATGACCATCGGCTTCACGGCGCGCGAGGAGATCCTGCGGCTGTTCGAGGCCGTCACGGGGCTGCGCATGAACCACGCGTACGTGCGGCCCGGCGGGGTCGCGCAGGACGTGCCGGAGGGCTTCGAGGCCCAGGTGCGCGCGGCGCTGCCGAAGGTGCGCCAGTACCTCGGGCAGCTCGGCGACCTCATGCTCGCCAACCCCATCTTCAAGGCGCGGCTCACCGACGTCGGCGTGCTCAACCTCGCCGGCTGCATGGCGCTGGGCATCACCGGCCCGGTGCTGCGCTCCACGGGCCTGCCCTACGACGTGCGCAAGGCGTTCCCCTACTCCGGCTACGAGACGTACGACTTCGACGTGCCGACGTCGACCGACGCGGACTGCTACTCCCGCGTCGTGCTGCGCATCGAGGAGTGCTACCAGTCGCTGCGGATCGTGGAGCAGTGCCTGGTCCGGCTCGAGCGCACGGCGGGCGCGCCCGTCATGGTGGCGGACAAGAAGATCGCCTGGCCGGCGCAGCTCGCCGTCGGCGCGGACGGGCAGGGCAACTCGCTCGACCACATCCGACAGATCATGGGCACCTCGATGGAGGCCCTGATCCACCACTTCAAGCTGGTCACCGAGGGGTTCTCCGTCCCGGCCGGGCAGGTCTGGCAGACGGTCGAGCACCCGCGCGGCGAGCTCGGCGTGCACGCGGTGTCCGACGGCGGCACCAAGCCGTACCGGGCGCACTTCCGCGACCCGTCGTTCAACAACCTCCAGGCCGTGTCGGTGATGTGCGAGGGCGGCCAGGTGGCCGACGTCGTCGTCGCCGTCGCGTCCCTGGACCCCGTGCTGGGAGGGGTCGACCGATGACGGCAGAACCCACGAGCGCCCGCTCGCAGGCCCGGTACGACGCCGACACGCTGGCGTCGCTCGCCGCCGACGCCGCGGCGATCAAGGCGCGCTACCCCGACCCGCGCTCGGGCCTGCTGCCGATGCTGCACCTGGTGCAGTCGGTGGACGGGTACGTGAGCCGGGACGGGATCATGTTCTGCTCCGAGCAGCTGGAGCTGACGCCCGCCGAGGTGAGCGCCGTCGCCACCTTCTACACGCAGTACAAGCGGCACCCCAACGGCACCTACACGGTGGGCGTGTGCACCAACACGCTGTGCGCCGTCATGGGCGGCGACGCCATCTTCGACGAGCTCAGCGACCACCTCGGCGTCGGGCACGACGAGACGACCGAGGACGGCGCGATCACCCTCGAGCGCGTCGAGTGCAACGCCGCCTGCGACTACGCGCCGGTCGTGATGGTGAACTGGGAGTTCTTCGACAACCAGACGCCGGAGACCGCGACGGAGCTGGCCGACCGGCTGCGCGCCGGGCAGGACGTGACGCCCACGCGCGGCGCGGCGTCCGTGTGCAGCTTCCGGCAGATGAGCCGCGTGCTGGCAGGCTTCCCCGACGGCCGCGCCGACGAGGGCGTGGGGGCGGGAGAGCCGTCGCTCGCCGGGCTCCGGCTCGCACGTGCTGCGGCGGCCGTCGACGACGCGGGGGCGGGGGATTCCTCGTCGCCGGGCGCGCCATCCGCCTCAGTCGTCCCTCCCTCGGCTCCCGCCAGGCCCGACCAGCCCGGCGGCGAGGAATCCCCCGCCCCCTCCTCGTCCTCTGCGGGCTCCGATGCCGACGTCCCGCCCGAGACCGGCGGGGAGCAGTCGTCGGCCGAGCGGCCGGCGACGGCGCCGGGGGACGAGAGCCCGGGGCGGTCGCCGTCGGGCGGCGACGCGAAGCCCGAGCCCGAGAAGGAGGGCCGCGGAGATGACTGACCTGATGCCGGTGCTCACGGACACGTGGGACGCGGACCGCTCGTGGAAGCTCGCCGCCTACGAGGCGGCGGGCGGGTACGCCGGGCTGCGCAAGGCCCTGACGATGGAGCCGGGCGACATCGTGCAGACCGTCAAGGACTCCGGGCTGCGCGGGCGAGGCGGCGCCGGGTTCCCCACAGGCATGAAGTGGGGCTTCCTGCCCCCGCCCGACGGCGGACCGCGCTACCTCGTGGTCAACGCGGACGAGTCGGAGCCGGGCACCTGCAAGGACATCCCGCTGATGCTGGCGAGCCCGCAGCACCTCGTGGAGGGCATCGCGATCACGAGCTACGCGATCGGCTGCGACCACGCGTTCGTGTACGTGCGCGGCGAGGTGCTGCACGTGTACCGGCGGCTGCTCGCCGCGGTGCAGGAGGCCTACGACGCCGGATTCCTCGGCAAGGACGTGCTCGGCTCCGGCTTCGACCTGGACGTCACCGTGCACGCCGGGGCCGGCGCCTACATCTGCGGCGAGGAGACGGCGCTGCTCGACTCCCTCGAGGGCAAGCGCGGCCAGCCGCGGCTCAAGCCGCCGTTCCCCGCCGTCGCGGGCCTGTACGCGCGGCCCACCGTGGTGAACAACGTCGAGTCCGTCGCGTCGGTCCCCGGCATCGTGGCTCGCGGGTCCGACTGGTTCGCCGGGATGGGCACGGAGAAGTCGCAGGGGCACGGGCTGTTCTCCCTGTCCGGCCACGTCACCCGCCCGGGGCAGTACGAGGCGCCGCTCGGCATCACCCTGCGCGAGCTGCTCGACCTCGCCGGCGGGATGCGGGCCGGGCACCAGCTGAAGTTCTGGACGCCCGGCGGCTCGTCGACGCCCCTGTTCACGGCGGACCACCTCGACACCCCGCTCGACTACGAGTCGGTCGCGGCGGCCGGCTCGATGCTCGGCACGCGCGCGCTGCAGCTCTTCGACGAGACGACGTGCGTGGTCCGGGCGGTCAGCCGCTGGACGGACTTCTACGCGCACGAGTCGTGCGGCAAGTGCACGCCGTGCCGCGAGGGCACGTACTGGCTCAAGCAGGTGCTTCACCGCATCGAGGCGGGCCGCGGCGAGGAGCGCGACGTCGACCTGCTGCTCGACCTGTGCGACAACATCCTCGGCCGCGCGTTCTGCGCGCTCGGCGACGGCGCGACGTCGCCCGTGACGTCGAGCATCCAGCTGTTCCGCGACGAGTACCAGGCGCACATCGACTCCCACGGGTGCCCGTTCGACCCGCGCGCGAGCGCCCTGTTCCCCTACACCCCCAAGCAGGCGCCGGCGCTCGCCGGGGCGGGAGGTCACTGATGACGGCGACCGTCGACAACACCGGCGCGGCGGGCGGCGGCCCGGTCGAGCGACCCGTGGAGACCGTCACGCTCACCATCGACGAGGTCGAGGTGACCGTGCCGAAGGGCACGCTCATCATCCGCGCCGCGGAGCAGGTGGGCATCCAGGTCCCACGGTTCTGCGACCACCCGCTCCTGGAGCCGGCCGGCGCGTGCCGCCAGTGCCTCGTCGAGGTCGCGATGCCCGACCGCGAGGGCAACGTGCGGCCCATGCCGAAGCCGCAGGCCTCCTGCACGATGACGGTGACGCCCGGCATGGTCGTCAAGACGCAGCGCACCTCCGCCGTGGCCGACAAGGCGCAGCACGGGGTCATGGAGCTGCTGCTCATGAACCACCCCCTGGACTGCCCGGTGTGCGACAAGGGCGGGGAGTGCCCCCTGCAGAACCAGGCGATGAGCAACGGCCGCGCCGAGACGCGGTTCGAGGACGTCAAGCGCACCTTCCCCAAGCCCATCGCGGTCTCCACCGAGATCCTGCTCGACCGCGAACGGTGCGTGCTGTGCCAGCGCTGCACCCGGTTCAGCGACGAGATCGCGGGCGACGCGTTCATCGCGCTGCAGGAGCGCGGCGCGCACCAGCAGATCGGCCGCTTCGACGAGACCGTGCTCGACTTCGCGCCGCCGCAGGGCGAGCTCCCCGAGGCCACGTTCGGGTCCGCCGCCGCCACGGCCGGCGGGCAGCCGTTCGCGTCGTACTTCTCCGGCAACACCGTGCAGATCTGCCCCGTGGGTGCGCTCACGGGCGCGGCGTACCGGTTCCGCTCCCGCCCGTTCGACCTCGTCTCGACCCCGGGGATCTCCGAGCACGACTCGTGCGGCTCCGCGATCCGCGTCGACCACCGCCGCGGCGTCGTGCTGCGCCGGCTGTCGGGGGAGGACCCGGCGGTCAACGAGGAGTGGATCACCGACAAGGACCGGTTCGCCTTCACCTGGCAGGCCGCGCCCGACCGCCTCACCACCCCGCTCGTGCGCGACCGGGAGCTCGCGGCCGACGGCCGCGTCGTGTCCCGCGGCGAGCTGCGGCCCGCGTCCTGGGCCGAGGCGCTCGAGCTGGCGGCCGAAGGCCTGGCCGCCGCCCGCGCCGCGGGCGGCGTCGGCGTCCTGCCGGGCGGCCGGCTCACCGTCGAGGACGCCTTCGCCTGGTCGCGGTACGCGCGCACCGTCCTCGGCACGGACGACGTCGACCAGCGGGCCCGCGTGGGCTCCGCCGAGGAGGCGGCGTTCCTCGGCCACGCGGTGGCCGGCACCGGCGTCGGGGTGACCTTCGGCGACGTCGAGGCCGCGCCGGCCGTCCTGCTCGCCGGCCTCGAGGCCGAGGAGGAGGCGGGGATCACGTTCCTGCGGCTGCGCAAGGGCGTGCGCAAGCACGGGACGAAGGTCTGGTCGCTGGCGCCGTTCGCCAGCCGCGGGCTGGCCCGCCTGGACGGCACCCTGCTGCCCGCCGCGCCCGGCACCGAGGCCGAGTGGCTCGGCATCCTCGCCACCCGCGCCGGCGGCGGCCTCGTGCCGGCCGACTCCGACACGGGCAGGACCGGGGAGGCGCTCGGCGCCGTCGCCGACGGGCTCGCCGGACCCGGCGCGCTGATCCTGGTGGGCGAGCGGCTCGCCTCCTCGCCCGGCGCGTACGCGGCGGTGCTGCGGCTCGCCGCCGTCACCGGTGCCCGCCTCGCGTGGATCCCGCGGCGCGCGGGGGAGCGCGGCGGCCTCGAGGCCGGCCTCCTGCCCGGCCTGCTGCCCGGTGGGCGGCCCCTGACCGACCCCGCCGCCCGGGCCGAGGTCGCCGCCGCGTGGGGCGTCGACGCCGGCGCCCTGCCCGCCGCCCCCGGCCGGGACGCCGCGGAGATCCTCGACGCCCTGTCCGTCGGACAGCTCGGCGGCGTCCTGGTCGGCGGCGTGGAGCTGGCCGACCTCCCCGACCCCGCGCACGCCCGCACGGCGCTCGCGGCCGCGGGCTTCGTCGTCTCGCTCGAGGTGCGCACGTCCGAGGTCACGCGGCTGGCGGACGTCGTCCTGCCGGTCGCCCCGCCGGCCGAACGGGCCGGCTCCTACTGGAACTGGGAAGGGCGCGTCCGCGCGTTCGGTGCGGCGCTGGAGAGCGCCGCGCTGCCCGACCACCGGGTGCTCGACGCGCTCGCCACGCACGCGGGCATCACCCTCGGCGCCGCCACGCCGCTCGACGCGCACCGGGCGATCGCGGCCCTGCCGGCCTGGGGCGGGGCCCGGGTGCCCGCCCCCGAGAGCGAGCCCGTCGAACCTCCGACCGTCCCGCCGGGATCCGCCGTCCTGGCCAGCTGGCACCTGCTGCTCGACGACGGCGCCCTGCAGGACGGCGAGCAGTTCCTCGCCGGCACGGCCAAGCGGCCCGTGGCACGGATGTCCGCCGCGACGGCCGCCGCCGTCGACGTGTACGACGGCGACCGCGTGACGGTCGCGACCGACCGGGGCGAGATCACCGTCCCGGTCGCGATCACCGACATGGTCGACCACGTCGTGTGGCTCCCGCTCGCGTCGCGCGGCTGCCGCGTGCACGACGCGCTCGGCGCCGCACCCGGCGACCTCGTCCGCATCGGGCCGCCCGTCGAGACCGTCGGCGCCGGCACGACCGCAGGCACGACCGACGCACAGGGAGGGGCCGCATGATCCCCGGAGTCGCCGCCGACTTCAGCAACGACTGGCTGTGGGTCTCGCTCATCAAGGCCGTGCTCATCGTCGTCTTCCTGCTCACGAGCGTGCTGTTCGCGATCTGGTTCGAGCGCAAGGTCGTGGCACGCATGCAGGTGCGCCCCGGCCCCAACTGGCACGGCCCCTTCGGCCTGCTCCAGTCGCTCGCGGACGCGATGAAGCTGCTGCTCAAGGAGGACGTCAGCGTCACCCGCGCCGACCGGGTCGTCTACCTGCTGGCGCCGATGATCTCCGTGTTCTGCGCGCTGCTGGTCTTCGCGGTCATCCCGTTCGGCCCCGAGGTGACGATCCCGTTCACCGACTACACGACGCCCGCCCAGCTCACCGACTTCCCGGTCGCGATCCTCTACGTGCTCGCGTGCGCGTCGATGGGCGTGTACGGCATCGTGCTCGGCGGCTGGTCCTCCGGGTCCACGTACCCGCTGCTCGGCAGCGTGCGCTCCACGGCCCAGGTCATCTCCTACGAGCTGGCGATGGGGCTCTCCCTGGTCAGCGTGTTCATCATGGCCGGGTCGATGTCGACGTCGCAGATCGTCGCGTCGCAGGCCGGCGTCTGGTGGTTCCTGCCGCTGCTGCCCGCCTTCGTCGTCTACGTCATCTCGATGATCGGCGAGACCAACCGCCTCCCGTTCGACCTGCCGGAGGCCGAGGGCGAGCTCGTCTCCGGGTACATGACCGAGTACAGCTCGATGAAGTTCGCCTGGTTCTTCCTGGCGGAGTACATCAACATGCTCAACGTCTCGGCCGTCGCCACCACGCTGTTCCTCGGCGGCTGGCGGGCGCCGTGGCCCCTGTCGGCGGTGGCCGACGGCATGCTCAACACCGGCTGGTGGCCGGTGCTGTGGTTCCTCGCCAAGCTCTGGCTCGTCATGTTCGTGTTCGTCTGGGTGCGCGGCACCCTGTTGCGCCTGCGCTACGACCAGTTCATGTCGTTCGGCTGGAAGGTGCTCATCCCGGTCGCGCTGTGCTGGGTCGTGGTGCTGTCCGTGTTCCAGTACCTCGGCCTCGCGGGCATCACCCGCACCCAGCTCATCACCGGCGTGATCGTCGCCGCCGCGGTCGTCGTCGGGCTGCTCTGGCTGTGGCCCGACCGCAAGGGCGCCACCGCCACGGCCGCCGCGTCCGGGTCCTCCGGGCCGCCCGGCGGCGCCCGCCGGACCGGCGGCGACTTCGACGCCTTCGCCGACGGGTTCCCCGTGCCGCCGCTGCCGGGCCAGACCCTGCCCCCGTCGCCCCGTGCGCGCCGGCACGTCCCGCAGGCCGCCGAGGTCCCCGCCACCGCCTCCGCCGTCGACCGATCCGAGGAGACGCGATGACCGACAAGCCCTACGAGCCGCTGCGCCCGAGCAAGGGGCCGCTGGGCGACCTGCTCGCCCCGGTCGCCGGGTTCGGCGTGACGTTCTCCTCCATGTTCCGGCCCACGGTGACGGAGCAGTACCCCCGCACCAAGACGCCGCCGCAGCGCCGCTACCACGGCCGCCACCAGCTCAACCGGTACGCCGACGGGCTGGAGAAGTGCATCGGCTGCGAGCTGTGCGCCTGGGCCTGCCCCGCAGACGCGATCTACGTGGAGGGCGCGGACAACGCCGACCTGGCCGACGGCGCCCACCTGTCGCCCGGGGAGCGGTACGGCCGCGTCTACCAGATCAACTACCTGCGCTGCATCTTCTGCGGGCTGTGCATCGAGGCGTGCCCGACCCGGGCGCTCACGATGACGAACGACTACGAGCTGGCCGGACCCGACCGGGCGGGGATGATCTACGAGAAGAAGGACCTGCTCGCCCCGCTCGCCGAGGGCATGCTCGCCGCCCCGCACCCCATGGTCGAGGGCACCACGGACACCGAGTACTACCGCGGCGAGGTCAGCGCGCCCACGGCCGAGCAGGTCGCCTGGGTGCGCGAGCACCGGCCCGACGACCCCTCCCTCGACGCCGCCGCGCGCGTCGTCCACGGGGACGCGCCGCCCCCCACGCCGCGCCGGCACCGCCTGCGCGGCAGCGCGACCAAGGCGGCCGTCGCGACCCGGCAGGCCGCCGAGGGCGGGCACGTCGGCAACGTCGGCAGCGTCGGCAACGTCGAGAGCGAGGCCCGGTCGTGACCGCGTCGGGCGCGGAGGCCGCGCTGTTCTGGGTGCTCGCGCCGCTCATGGTGCTCGCCGCGCTCGGGCTGCTGTTCGCCCGCAAGGCGGTGCACGCCGCGGTCTGCGTCATGTTCGTGATGGTCGGTCTGGCCATCCTGTACGTCGCGCAGGAGGCGTCGTTCCTCGGCGTCGTGCAGGTGGTCGTGTACACGGGCGCCGTGATGATGCTCTTCCTGTTCGTGCTCATGCTCGTGGGCGTCGACGCCGCCGACTCGCTCACCGAGACCATCAAGGGTCAGCGCTGGGTGGGCGTCCTGCTCGGCCTCGGGCTCGTCGTGGTGCTGCTCGGCGTGCTCGCGCAGGCGAAGTTCCCGCCCGCCGTCGGCCTGGAGACCGCCAACGCGGTCACCAACCCCGTCGCGCTCGCCCGGGTGCTGCTCGGCGACTACGTCCTCGCGATGGAGGTGGTCGGCGTCCTGCTCGTCACCGCGGCGCTCGCGGGCCTCGTGCTCACGCACCGCCGCCGGCTCAGCGTGCGGCCCACCCAGCGGGTGCTGGCCGCCGCGCGGGTCGCCGGCATCGAGCAGGGCCGCACGCTCACCCCCCTGCCCGCGCCCGGCGTGTACGCGCAGAACAACGCGATGGACACGCCGGCGCTCGGGCCGGACGGCGCGCCCCTGCCGCACTCGGTGCCCCGGGTGCTGCGCATCCGCGGCCAGGAGCGGTCCGCCACGGCCGTCCTCGCCGAGGAGGAGACGCTCGTGCCGCGCGACGACCTGCGCCTCATCGGCGTGGGGCCTGCCGGGGACACGACGGTCGAGCAGGCGGGCGACCCCGTGGCGACAGGCACGGCCGACGCCTCGGGCGGACGCCCGGCCGGCGCGGGCGACGAGGACGGGGAGGTGCGCTGATGGAGATCACGAACTACCTGGGGCTGGCCGCGATCCTGTTCGCGATCGGTGCGACGACGGTGCTGCTGCGCCGCAACGCCATCGTCGTGTTCATGGGCGTGGAGCTGATGCTCAACGCCACCAACCTCGCGTTCGTGACGTTCGCGCGCATCCACGGTGACGTGACGGGGCAGGTGCTCGCCTTCTTCGTGATGGTGGTCGCCGCCGCGGAGGTCGTCGTGGGGCTCGCGATCATCATCACGATCTTCCGCTCCCGCCGCTCGGCCTCGGTCGACGACGTCAACCTGCTCCAGAGCTGAAGGGCCCCGGTGACGACGCGATGATGCAGACTCTCTCCCTCGCCCCCTGGCTGGTCGCGGCGCCCATGATCGGCGCCCTGGTGCTGCTGGTCGCGGGCCGGCGCACCGACCGGTGGGGGCACTGGCTGGGCGTGCTGGCCAGCGCCGCGACGTTCGTCGTCGGGCTGGTGATGCTCCTCGACATGCTGGGCACCCCCGCGGACCAGCGGGTGGGCACCCAGACCGTGGGCACCTGGATCGACTCCGGCCCGCTGCACGTGGACGTCGGGTTCCAGGTGGACCCGCTGTCGATGACGTTCGTGATGCTCGTGACGTTCGTCGGCACGCTCATCCACGTCTACTCGGTGGCGTACATGGACCACGACGTCGACCGGCGCCGGTTCTTCGGCTACCTCAACCTGTTCGTCGCGGCCATGCTGCTGCTGGTGCTCGCCGACTCCTACCTGCTGCTCTTCGTCGGCTGGGAGGGCGTGGGCCTGGCGTCGTTCCTGCTCATCGGGTTCTGGGACGGCAGGCGCGAGAACGCGGTCGCCGGCAAGAAGGCGTTCGTCATGAACCGTGTGGGCGACATGGGCCTCATCGTCGCGATGATGTTCATGCTCGCGACCTTCGGGGCGGTGGACTTCGCGACGGTGCTGCCGGCGGCGGGCGAGGGGGCGACGGCGGCCGGCCAGGGCGTCATGACGGCGATCGGCCTCATGCTGCTGCTCGCCGCGTGCGGCAAGTCGGCACAGCTGCCGCTGCAGGCCTGGCTCGGGGACGCGATGGCCGGCCCGACGCCGGTGTCCGCGCTCATCCACGCGGCCACGATGGTGACCGCCGGCGTGTACCTGCTGGTGCGCTCCGGCCCGCTGCTCGAGGTCGCCCCCGACGCGCAGCTCGTCATCGCCGTCGTCGGCGCGCTGACCCTGCTGTTCGGCGCGATCGTCGGCTGCGCGAAGGACGACATCAAGAAGGCCCTCGCGGCGTCGACGATGTCGCAGATCGGCTACATGATGCTCGCCGCGGGCCTCGGCCCGGTCGGGTACGCGTTCGCGATCTTCCACCTGCTCACGCACGGCTTCTTCAAGGCGGGCCTGTTCCTCGGTGCCGGCTCCGTGATGCACGCGATGGACGACGACGTGAACATGCGCCGGTTCGGCGGCCTGGGCCGGCTGCTGCCGGTCACCGCGGTCACGATGGGCCTGGGCTGGCTCGCGATCCTCGGCGTGCCGCCGTTCTCCGGCTTCTGGTCGAAGGACAAGATCATCGAGGCGGCGTTCGTCGGCGAGGGCTGGCGGCCGTGGGTGTTCGGCACCGCGGCGCTGCTCGGCGCGGGCATCACCGCGTACTACATGTCGCGGCTGGTCTTCATGACGTTCCTGGGCCGCCGGCGCTGGGACGACGGCCGCGACGGGGCGGCGGACGACGGCCGCCCGGTGCGTCACCCGCACGAGGCCCCGGCGCTCATGACGTGGCCGATGATCGTGCTGGCCGTGGGGTCCGTGGCCCTCGGCGGGATCCTGGCGCTGGGGAACCGGTTCGTCACCTGGCTGGAGCCGGTGACCGGGCACGCCGAGCACCACGAGCCCGTCCTGCCGGTCTGGCTGCTCGTGACGGTCACGCTGCTGCTCGTGGCGCTCGGCATCGTGCTGGCGTGGCGCCAGTACGTCGTCGCCGCGGTGCCGGTGGACCCGCCGCGGGCCTCCGCCCTCGTGCGCGCCGCTCGCGTCGACCTGCACCAGGACGACGTCAACGAGTCCCTGGTCATGCTGCCGGGCCAGTACCTGACGCGGTCGCTCGTCTACACGGACCGCGCGGCGGTGGACGGCGGCTGGCTCGGGATGGCCGGCGGGATCGGGCGGCTCGGCGCGAGGCTGCGCCGGATGCAGAACGGCTACGTGCGCTCGTACGCCGCCACGATGCTCGGCGGCCTCGGGGTCGTGGGCGTCGTCGTGTGGGCGCTGGCGAGCTGACGGGGCCCCGCTGATGACGCCGATGACCCGGACGAAGGAAGGATGACGATGTCCGCAGCAACGTCCACGGCCATGAGCGCAGGGTTCCCCTGGCTGACGGTCCTCATCGTGTGGCCGCTGGTGGCGGCCGCCGCGACGGCGCTCACCGGGGTGGGCCGGGGGCGCCCCGCCGCGGGCGCGGTCACGGGTGGCGGCAGGTTCGGTGCGGGCGCGGCCCGCACGGTCGCGCTCGTCGGCGCGCTCGTCGAGGTGGCGCTGCTGGTGGGGGCGTTCGCCGCCTTCGACACCGGCGACGCCGGGGCCCACCAGCTCAGCGAGACGCACTCGTGGATCCCGGCGCTGGGCGCCAGCTACGCGGTCGGGGTGGACGGCGTCGGCCTGCTGCTCATTGCGCTGTCGGTGGGTCTCGTGCCGCTGGTGATCCTCGCCGCGTGGCGCGAGCAGGGCGGCGACACCGTGCGGCTGCGGCGCTACCTCGCCACCGTGCTGGTGCTCGAGGCGTTCATGGTGACCGTCTTCGCGGCGCGCGACGTGTTCCTGTTCTACGTGGTGTTCGAGGCGATGCTGATCCCCGCGTACTTCCTCGTCGGCGGGTTCGGGCAGGGCCCGCAGCGTCGGTACGCGGCCGTGAAGTTCCTGCTGTTCTCGCTCGCGGGCGGCCTGGTCATGCTGGTGGGCGTCATCGCGCTCTACCTGCAGGTGCCGGCGGGGGAGCGCGGACCGGAGACGTTCCTCACCGACAACCTCACGGGGCTGGCGCTCGACCCGACCACCGAGAAGCTCATGTTCTGCGCCTTCTTCCTCGCGTTCGCGATCAAGGCGCCGATGTTCCCCGTGCACTCGTGGCTGCCCGACGTGACGCAGCACGCCACGCCCGGCACCTCGACGCTGCTCATCTGCGTGCTGGACAAGGTGGGCACCTTCGGGATGCTCACGCTGTGCCTGCCGCTGTTCCCCGAGGCCAGCCGCTGGGCGGCGCCGTTCGTCGTCGTGCTGGCGGTGATCTCGATCCTGTACGGCGCGGTCCTCGCCATCGGGCAGAGCGACGTGCTGCGCCTCATCGGGTACACGTCGGTGTCCCACTTCGGGTTCATCATCTTGGGCATCTTCACGTTCACGTCGCTGGGCACCGCCGGCTCGAGCCTCATGATGCTCAACCACGGCATCTCGACCGGGGCGCTGTTCCTGGTCGCCGGGTTCGCGATCGCCCGGCACCCGCGCCAGAGCCAGCTCATCGCCGACTACGGCGGCCTGCGCCGGGTGGCGCCGATCCTGGGCGGCACGTTCCTCGTGGCCGGCCTGTCGGCCGCGTCGCTGCCCGGCCTCGCGACGTTCGTCTCCGAGATCATGGTGTTCCTCGGGTCGTACTCCCGCTGGCCCGCGGCCGTGCTCGTGGCCGTGCCCGCCGTCGTCCTCGCCGCGGTGTACGTGCTGCTCACCTACCAGCGGATGTTCACCGGCGCGACGACGCCCGAGCTCGTCGGCGCGCGGGACCTCGACGGCCGGGAGAAGACGGTCGCCGGCGTGCTCGTCGGCGCGCTGCTGGTGCTCGGCCTCGTGCCCGGCCCGGTGCTCGACTACGTCCGCGCCCCCGGGGAGGTCGCCGTCGAGCAGGTGGGGGAGACCGACCCGCCGCCCGTCCTCTCGTCGTCGGCCGCCGACGCCGCGCCCGGCCCGTCCGCCTCCGTCGAGGGGAGCCTGCTGTGAACGACTTCGTCCCTCCGCCCATCGACTGGGCGGCCGTGTCCCCGGTGCTGATCGTGCTCGGCGCCGGCGTGCTCGGCGTCCTGCTGGAGGCGTTCGTCCCCGCCCGGGCGCGCCGCGTCACGCAGCTGTCCCTGGCCCTCGTGGCCCTCGCCGGGTCGCTCGTGGCGATCGGGCTCCTGTGGGACCGGGTGCAGGACGGCGCAGTGTCCGTGGTCGGCGGGTCGTACCTGCTGACCCCCTTCGGCCTCGGCGTGCAGGCCGTCGTGGCCGTGTGCGCCCTCCTGGGCGTGCTCGTCGTCGCGGAGCGCACGACCACCGGCCAGGACGCGTTCGCGCCCGCGGCCGCCGCCGTGCCTGGTACCGCGTACGAGGACGAGACCCGCCGGGCGGGCCTGCAGCAGACCGAGATCTACCCGCTGCTGCTGTTCTCGACCGGGGGCATGCTGCTGTTCCCCGCCACGGACGACCTCATCGTCATGTTCGTGGCGCTCGAGGTGCTCTCGCTGCCCCTGTACGTGCTGTGCGCGACGGCCCGCCGCCGGCGCCTGCTCAGCCAGGAGGCGGCGTTCAAGTACTTCGTGCTGGGCGCGTTCGCCTCCGCGTTGTTCATCTTCGGCGTGGCGCTGGTCTACGGCTTCGCGGGCACCGTCCGCCTGCAGGAGGTCGTCGCGGTGCTGGCGGACCCGTCGACCTCGCCGCTCGGCACCATGCCGGCGCTCGTGGTGGTGGGGCTGCTGCTCGTGCTCAGCGGCCTGCTGTTCAAGATCGGGGCGGCGCCGTTCCACGCCTGGACGCCCGACGTGTACCAGGGGGCGCCCACCCCGATCACCGGGTTCATGGCCGCGTGCACGAAGGCCGCCGCGGTCGGGGCGCTGGTGCGCGTGCTGTTCACCCTGGCGAACGGCCTGACCCCGTCGATCCGCCACGACCTGGAGGTCGCGCTGTGGGCCGTCGCGATCCTCACGATGCTGGTCGGCACCGTCGCCGGTGCCGTGCAGACCGACGTCAAGCGGCTGCTGGCGTACTCGGCGATCGCGCACGCCGGGTTCCTCCTGGTGGGCGTGGTCGGGATGGACGAGACCGGGTCCCAGGCGGTGCTCTTCTACCTCCTCGCGTACGGGCTGGCGTCGATCGGGGCGTTCGCCGTCGTCACGCTGGTGCGGGAGCGCACGGTGTCGGGGGACGACGTTCCCGGTGACGGGCCGGTCCCGGACGACGGCGTCGTGCTCGGCGAGGCCACCCGCCTCGCGCAGTGGGCGGGCCTGGGGCAGAAGGCGCCGTGGCTCACCGCCGCGTTCTCGCTGTTCCTCCTCTCGATGGCGGGCATCCCGCTCACCGCGGGCTTCGTGGCGAAGTTCGGCGTGTTCTCCGCCGCCGTCGAGGCGGGGGCGTGGCCGCTGGCGCTGCTCGGCGTCCTCGCGTCCGCGGTGTCCGTCTTCTTCTACGTCCGCGTCATCGTCCTCATGGTGCTGACCCCGGCGCCGGGGCACGACGCGGCACCGGCTGCCGGGCCCGGCGCGCCCGCCGGGTCGCCGGCGGAGCGGGGCGAGGGCACGACGGGAGGCACGGCGACCCTGACGGGGGCGGCCACCCGCACGCTGGTCTCGCGCACGGTGGTGACGGTGGTCGGGTCGCGCGGCCCGGCGGCGTTCGCGATCGCGGTCTGCGCGGTGGGCGTGCTGCTGCTCGGCATCCTGCCCGCGGGCGCCCTGGACCTCGCCGCACAGGCGGCGCAGTTCCGCCCGTGACGGGCGCGGCGGCGGGGCGGGCGTGAGCGAACCGACGCGGTCCGCGGGCGGTTTCGGTGCAGTGTTCAGCGCCGGGGACGGATAGGTTCGGACAGTGACTCGCGCACCTTCCGCACCGGCCCCCCGGCCGGGGCACACGCCGCCCTCGCCGCCGACGGCGATCCCGCTGTCCGACCCCGCGCTCGCCGAACGGCTCGCGGAGCGCATGGTGCAGGTCGACGCGGCCCTGGACGCGGCCGTGGCCTCGGCGGACGCCCTGGCCGACGACGCGTCGCGCCACCTGGTCGCGGCGGGCGGCAAGCGGTTCCGGCCGCTGCTGACGTTGCTCGCGGGCGAGCTCGGTGACGGGTCGCGCCCCGAGCTGGTCGACGCGGCGGTCGTCGTGGAGCTCACGCAGGTGGCGTCGCTCTACCACGACGACGTCATGGACTCCGCCCCGGTGCGCCGCGGTGCACCGTCCGCGCACACGGTGTGGGGCAACTCCGTCGCGATCCTCGTGGGCGACCTGCTGTTCGCGCGGGCCTCGGCGCTCGTGGCCGGCCTCGGTCCCGAGGCCGTGGTGCTGCAGTCGCGCACGTTCGAGCGGATGTGCCTCGGCCAGCTGCACGAGACCCTCGGCCCCCGCGACGGCGAGGACCCGGTGGAGCACTACCTGCAGGTGCTCAGCGACAAGACGGCGTCGCTGCTCGCGACGTCGGCGCGGCTCGGCGCGATGTTCGGCGGCTGCGGCCCCGAGGTCGTGGACGCGGTCACCGCCTACGGCGAGAAGGTGGGCGTCGCGTTCCAGCTCGCGGACGACGTGCTCGACATCTCCTCGACCGGTGACGAGTCCGGCAAGACGCCCGGCACCGACCTGCGCGAGCACGTCCCGACGATGCCGGTGCTGCTGCTGCGGCAGCGCGTCGCGCGCGGCGAGGGCACGGAGCAGGACGCCGCGCTCGTCGCCCGGCTCGACGGGGACCTGTCGGACGACGCCGTGCTGGCCGCCGTCGTCGCCGACCTGCGCGCCCACGACGTGCTGGCCGAGACCCGCGCCCTGGCGGCCCGCGGCGCACGCGAGGCCGCGGCCGAGCTGGCGCCCCTGCCCGACGGGCCCGTCCGGCAGGCGCTCGCCGACCTCGCCGAGACCCTCGCGGACCGCACCGTCTAGCTCGGCGGCCCGTCACGGAGCGCTTCCTGCGCCCTGCGCGGGGACGAGGAGGAACCGCGACGTCGATCCCTCAGAGCCGGGCGACCGTGAGCGCCAGCGCCGCGCCCACGAGCATGTACGGCCCGAAGGCCATCGCCGTGCCGCGGCCCGCCCGACGGGTGACGAGGAGGACGAGGGCGACCGCGCCGCCGAGCAGGAACGGCAGCACCAGGCCCGCCCACAGCACGGGCCACCCGGCCCAGGCGGTCACCAGGCCGAGCAGGACGGCGAGCTTGACGTCCCCGCGGCCCAGCCCGGCCGGGTTGACGAGATGCAGCACCAGGTACGCGCCGCCGAGGACGACGGCACCGAGCACGGCGCGCAGCGCGGCGTCCCAGGCCCCCGTCGCGGCGGCCGCGAGCAGGAGCAGGGCCGCCGTGGCCGCGGTCGCGGGATAGGTGAGGGCGTTCGGGAGCCGGTGGGTGCGGGCGTCGACGACGCCGAGCGCGGCGCCGGCGGCGGCAGCGACCACCAGGGCCGGCGAGGACCAGCCCGGCCCGCTCACCCAGAGCGCCCAGGCGACCGCGACCACCACGGCCACCGCGACCCAGCGCCGGTACGGCGCGATCTCGTCGCGGGCGCGCTGGTAGACCGAGGACACCATCGGATGCTATGCGACGCCTGCGGGGACCGCGGCCGGTCACCCACAGCCCCCTGCACCCCGGGCGGCGCGCGGTCAGGGTGGTGCGAGCTCGGCCACCGGTCCTTCGCGCGCGGCTTCACCCGCAGTGACCGTTGACGGTGGAAACCGCGAGCCGTACGTTCCACCCATGTCACGCGACGGGGCGGGCGGCCGGAGGCAGGGCGGGCATCCGCTCCTCCGGCTCGGTCGGGTGCGCGTGCGGCGCGCGGTGGTGCTCGGCGCCGTCGGTGCCGTGCTCGTCCTCGGGGCGGGGGGTTGCTCGAGCGCCGGCCCACCGGGACCTGACGGGAGCGGGCTGCTGCAGACGGGGTACGTCGGCTCCGGGACGATCTCGCTCCGCCCGCCGAACGACCTGCGCCCCGGAGAGCGATGGAGCGGGACGTTCGGCAGCATCCTCCCGTGCGAGGTGCAGGACGTCGGACCGCTCCGGATCACCGGGCTGACGTTCGGCGACCGCTCCGGCCCCCGCCCCGTGGCGGCGGTGGCGTACGTGCGGACCTTCGACTCGTCGACGGACACACCGATCGGCAGCATGCTGGGAGACGCCAGGGACCCGCAGGTCGACATGGGGTCCCTCCGCCTGCACGAGGGCGTGGAGGGGCACGAGGTCGACGTCGGCTGCTCCGACCTGCTCGGCTACGACGGCCGGCCGACGGACGAGATCCTCGTCAGCCTCACCGCGGACGCACGCGGTGCCCACGTGGGTGGCCTGACCCTGACCTACGTCACGCAGGACGGCGACGAGCACGCTGTCCAGGCCGACTGGGACCTCTACCTGTGCGGGTCCCAGGTACCCGAGGAGAGGTGCGGCATGGCCGACAGCCCCCCGGACGCCGATCCCGGGGCGGCGGGCTAGCCGTACTGACCCGGCAGGACGGCGACCGCGTCGCCCGCGAGCACGAGCTGCGCGACGCACACGGCGGCCACCGCCATGCTCAGCAGGAACGGCGCCCGGCTGTGCGGCCGCCGCAGTCCCACCACCCCCGCGGTGGCGGCGAGCACCAGCGACGCCCCGGTCAGCACGGCAGAGGGCGCGGCGGGCGGACCCGGCGGTCCGAGGAGGGTCACCACGCTGCCCGTCGCCAGCACCACGGGCGCCAGCACGCTCGACGCCCGCCGCCCCAGCCGGTGCGGCAGCCCGCGGACGCCGGTGGCACGGTCGTCCTCGAGGTCGGGCAGCACGTTCGCCACGTGCGCGCCCACGCCGAGCAGGGCAGCCGCCGCGACCGTCCATCCCGCCACGACGCGCCCGTCGAGGCCCGCCGCCACCACGAACGCCGGGAGCAGCCCGAAGCTCACCGCGTACGGCAGCCACGAGACCGGCGTCGACTTGAGCCAGGCGTTGTACGACCAGGCGCTCCCGACCGCCGCGACGTGCAGCAGGCCCGGCACCACCCCGGTCGCGAACGACAGGACGACGCACACGCCGAGCGCGACGAACGCCCCCGCACGCAGCAGCCGGGGGGTGACCGTGCCGGCCACGGTCGGCTTGTCCTGGCGCCGCACCAGGCCGTCCCGGGCGGCGTCCAGCCAGTCGTTGCTCCACCCCACCGAGAGCTGGCCGGCCGCGACCGCCGCGGTGACGAGCACCGTCCGCCCGGCCGGGAGCCCCACGCCGAGGGCGAAGACGAGGGCGAGCGCGGTGACGACGGCCGCCGGAGCCGGGTGCGTGGCCGCGAGCATGCCCCGCACCCGCGTCGTCGTGCCCGCCGCGTCGCCGCCCATGACCCGGAAACTACCGCTCCCCGGCCGCCCCCATCTCGCCGAACAGGTGGTTGTTCACGTTCTGAGCTGTGAAAGGGGGCGTAACCACCTGTTCGGCGCGGAAGAAGGGTGGGCAGTGGCCGGGTGACGTGACCGGTGCCACGATGCGAAGCATGTCGCGAGTCCTCGCCGTCGCCCCCGTCCTGCCCGGTCCGGCGCACCCGCAGGAGGAGATCGCCGACGTCGTCGCGCCGCTGCTCGCCCCCGCGGGACCGCGCCGCGAGCTGGCCCGCCGCCTGCACACCGCCTCCGGGGTGCGCACCCGCCACCTCGCGCTCCCCCTGGCCGACTACGCGCACCTGGCGGGCTTCGGGGCGGCCAACGCCCGGTTCGCCCGGGCGGGCACGGACCTCGCCGAGCAGGCGTGCCAGGAGGCGCTCGCGGCGGCCGGCCTCGGCCCCGAGGACGTCGACCTGCTCCTCTTCACGACCGTCACCGGCGTCGGCGCGCCGTCGATCGACGCCACCCTGGTGGGGCGGCTGGGGCTCCGCCCGGACGTGCGGCGCATGCCCTCGTTCGGCCTCGGCTGCGCCGGCGGCGCGGCCGGGCTCGCCCACCTGCACGAGTACCTGGTCGGGCACCCGGACCAGGTGGCCCTCCTGGTCTCCGTCGAGCTGTGCTCCCTGACCTTCCAGCGTGACGACCCGTCGACGGCGAACCTCGTGTCGTCCGGACTGTTCGGGGACGGCGCCACCGCGGTGGTGGTGGCAGGCGACGACGTCGCGGCGCCCGCGGGCCGCCCCGTCCCGGAGGTCGTGGGCACGCGGAGCCGGATCTACGCGGGCACCGCGGAGCACCTGGGGTGGGACGTGCGGGACACGGGGTTCGCCATCGTGCTGTCGGCGGAGCTGCCGAGCCTCCTGGGCGCGCACCTCGCGGGAGACGTCAAGGACCTGCTCGCCACCCACGGCCTGGAGCTCGGCGACGTCGGCACCTGGGTGGTGCACGCCGGCGGCCCCAAGATCGTGGACGCCGTGCGCGACGCGCTCGGGCTGGAGGAGGCGGCGCTCGCCCGCACGCGCGCGACGCTGGCCGCGCAGGGCAACCTGTCGTCGTCGTCCGTGCTGCACGTGCTTGCCGCGACGCTCGACGACGGCGCGCCGCCCCCGGGCGGGTGGGCGGTGCTCATGGCCTTCGGGCCGGGGGTCTCGACCGAGCTCGTCCTGCTGCGCGGGCGGGACGACGCGTGACCGCGTCGGTCGCCCTGTACGTCGCCCTGGTCGCGGCGACCGCGCTGGAGCGACTCGCGGAGCTGGTGGTCTCCGCCCGCAACGCCCGCTGGTCGTTCGCGCGCGGCGGAGCGGAGTCGGGGCGCGGCCACTTCCCGGCGATGGTGGCGCTGCACACCGGCCTGCTGGTCGCGTGCGTCGTCGAGGTGGTGGCGCTCGACCGGCCGTTCCTCCCGTGGCTCGGCTGGCCGATGGTCGTGCTCGTCCTGGCGAGCCAGGGCCTGCGGTGGTGGTGCATCGCGACCCTGGGACCCCGGTGGAACACGCGCGTGATCGTCGTCCCCGGCCTCCCGCTGGTGCACGGAGGCCCCTACCGGTGGTTCCGGCACCCGAACTACGTGGCCGTCGTGGTGGAGGGTTTCGCCCTGCCGCTGCTGCACTCGGCGTGGATCACCGCGGTCGCGTTCACGGTGCTCAACGCGTGGTTGCTGCTCGGGTTCCGCATCCCGAGCGAGGAGCGCGCGCTGCGGCTCGCGGACGGCCCGACGCGGTGACCGCGGCCGCGGGCCACGATGTCGACCCCAGCGTCGACCCCGGCGTCGAGCCTGACGCCGAGCCCGACGTCGACGTCCGCACCGACGTCCTCGTCGTCGGCGGTGGCCCCGTCGGGCTCGCCGCCGCGATCGAGGCGCGCCGCGCCGGCTGGGGGGTCGTGGTGCTCGAACCGCGCGCAGCACCGGTGGACAAGGCCTGCGGCGAGGGCCTCATGCCCGGCACGCTCGCCGCGGTGCGGCGCCTCGGCGTCGACCCGGAGGGCCGGCCGCTCGCCGGGATCTCGTACCGGCAGGGCGGTGTCGTCGCGGACCACCGGTTCGACCGGGGCGTGGGGCGGGGGGTGCGCCGCACGGTGCTCCAGGGCGCCCTGCACGAGGCGGCGACCGCCGCGGGCGCCGTCGTCCTGCCGCGCCGGGTCGGCGGCGTGCTGCAGGACGGGACGTCGGTGGTGGCCGCCGGCGTGCGGGCACGCTGGCTGCTGGCGTGCGACGGCCTGCACTCGCGCGTGCGGCGCGAGGTGGGGCTGGAGACGCCGCCGCGGCGTGGGGGCCGGCGGTTCGGGCTGCGCCGGCACTACCGGGTGCCGCCGTGGACGGACCTCGTCGAGGTGCATTGGGGCCCGCACGTCGAGGCGTACGTGACCCCGGTGGCCGACGACGTCGTCGGGGTGGCGCTGCTGGGCCCGGCGGGTGTGGACTTCGACACCGAGCTCGCGACCCTGCCGGAGCTGGCCGCGCGGCTGGAGGGTGCCGTCCCCGACGGTCCCCTGCGTGGAGCCGGCCCGCTGCGGGTCCGCACGCGGGCCCGCACGGCGGGCCGGGTCCGCCTGGTGGGCGACGCCTCGGGGTACGTCGACGCGCTGACGGGCGAGGGGCTGCGGGTGGGGCTCGCGCAGGCGCGTGCCGCCGTCGAGCACCTCGACCGCCCTGCCGCGTACGAGCGCGCCTGGGCAGCCGCGACCCGGGACTACCGGGTGCTGACCACGGGGCTCGTCGCCGCCGCGCGCTCGCCGCTGCGCCGGGGCGTGGTCCCGGCCGCGGCGCGCCTGCCCCGGCTGTACGGGACGGTCGTGGAGCGGCTGGCCCGCTGACAGAGCGCTGCGAGCGGGCGTTCGGCCCCGTCTCGGTCGCGAGACAGGGCCAAACGCCCGCCCACAGCGAGGGCGGGCGGGGGCCCGGTGGGGACCTCTCCCCATGCCCGAGGGCCGGGAACCGTTGCCGGGAGCGGGTGAACTCTGGCTATCCTGGCGGCGCGATCGCCTCGGGCCGACGTCGGCCCGGGCAGGGGAGCAAGGGCCCCGTCGTCGTCCACCAGGGGAGTCTTGAGCGTGTTCACGCGTCTACGCGGCAACCGCCGTGCGTCCGTGTCGACGGCGGTGGTGCTGGCGGTCTCCGCGGGCATGGTCACGGCGGCGGTCCTGTACGACGGTCAGGCGACGGCGGACGTCGACCTCGACGACTCGGGCGTCTGGGTGACGAACCAGGCCTCGGGGCTGGTGGGCCGGTTCAACACCGCGGCGAAGGCGCTCGACGGCACGATGCTCGCCGGCAGCTCCGCCTTCGACGTCGACCAGCAGGCGGGCGAGGTCCTCGTGGCCGACCAGGGCTCCAACGCGGGCAGCGTCGTCGACGTCGCGCGGCTCAAGTTCGGGTCCACCACCAAGCTGCCCGCGGGGGCCGAGTCGTCCCTGGGCGGCGGGCGCGTCGCCGTGGTGGACGACGAGTCGGGCTCCCTGTGGGTCACGACCGTCGACCGCTTCGCCGGCCTGGACACGACGAAGACGGACCCGACGGCGGAGCTCGACGGGTCGGCGACGGCCGTCGTGTCGCAGGCGGGCACCACCTACGCCGTCGTGCCCGCCCGGGACGTGCTCTGGACGGTGGCCCCCGGCGAGCAGCCGCGGACCACCGAGCTCGGGATGCTGTCGGAGGGCGACGACGTCGCGCTCACGACGGTGGGCGACGACGTGGTGGTGCTGGACCGCACCACCGGCGAGCTGCGGCTGCCGGGCGGCGACACGGTCACCGTCGAGGACGCGCAGGACGCGGCGCTGCAGCAGCCGGGCGAGAACTCCGCGACGGTCGCCTACGCGACGTCGGGCGCCCTGGTGCAGCAGCCGCTGGGAGGCGGCGCGGCGACGCAGCGGCAGGCCTCCGGCTCGCCGGCGCAGCCGGTGCAGCTCGGCGGCTGCCTGTACGGCGCGTGGTCGGGGTCGGGGCAGATCGTGCGGGACTGCGAGGGCACCGACCGCGACCTCGACCAGGTGCTCGAGGGCATCGACCAGACCACCGTCCTGGAGTACCGGGTCAACCGCGACAACGTGGTGCTCAACGACCTCACGGCGGGCACCCTGTGGATGGCCCTGGACGAGTACGAGAAGGTCGACGACTGGGACATCAAGCTCCCGGAGCAGGCCGAGGGGTCCGACGAGGACGCCGAGGACGCCAAGCCCGAGCTGGTCGACACCACCGTCCTCGACCGCAAGAAGGAGGACCCGCCGGTCGCCAAGGACGACGACTTCGGGGTCCGGCCGGGCCGTGCCACGGTCCTCGACGTCCTGTCGAACGACCTGGACCCGGACGGCGACGTGATGACCGCGTCCCTCGTCGGCGACCAGCCGGACGGCGTGCGCGTGGAGCGCGTCATGGGCGGCAAGGCGCTGCAGGCGGTCGTGCCGGACGACGCGTCGGGCTCGACGAGGTTCACGTACGAGGCGGCGGACGGCCGGGGCGGGACCGACGAGGCGACCGTGCGGCTGCGGGTGGTCCCGGAGGACGAGAACTCCGCACCGGAGCAGGACGGCTCTCCCGTGCTCCGGGTGGAGCAGGGCAAGTCGGCGTCGACCAAGGTGCTGCCGTACTTCAGCGACCCGGACGGCGACGACGTCATCCTCCTCACGGCGTCCCCGACCGTGCAGGGCGACGAGGTGCGCGCGTACCCCGACGGGACGGTCGAGTTCCGCGACGGCGGCACCTCCACCGGCCGCAAGAAGGTCAAGCTCACGGTCGGCGACGGTCGGGGCGAGGTCGTCGAGGGCACGCTCGACGTCGACGTGCTCGGCGACGGCAACGCGCCGCCGGTGGCGGTCGGGGACCACGTCGTGGTGACGGCCGGGCAGCCGGTGACGGTCGAGCCGCTCAAGAACGACTCGGACCCCAACGGCGACGAACTGCGGCTGGCCCGGGTGGCCGACGCCGCGCCCGCCGAGATCACGCCGAACTACGACGCGGGCACGTTCACGTTCCTGGCGCAGGAGCCGAAGTCCTACGACGTGCTGTACCAGGTGACGGACGGGCCGGAGTCCACCACCGGCGTGGTGCGGGTCGACGTCCGGGACCCGGACGCGGCGCAGGGCGCGCCCGTGGTGGTCGCCGACACCGCGCTGCTGCCGGCGGGCGGCTCGACGCTCGTGGACGTCCTCGCCAACGACACGGACCCGGCGGGCGGGGTCCTCGTGGTCCAGTCGGTGGACGTGCCCGACGACGCGGGGGTGAGCGTCGCGGTGCTGAGCCACCAGATGCTGCGCATCACCGAGACCCGCCGCATCTCCGAGGTCGTGACGCTGCGCTACACCGTCTCCAACGGCACCGAGACCTCGACCGGGCAGGTGCGCGTGCTGCCGGTGCCGCCGCCGGACCGCCTGCAGCCGCCGAGCGCGGCGCCGGACGAGGTCACGGTCCGGGTCGGGGACTACGTGAACATCGACGTCCTCGCCAACGACACCCACCCGGACGGCCTGGAGCTCACGCTGGCCGACGACCTGGAGCAGTCGGTGGACCCCGCCCAGGGTGAGCTGTTCGTCTCCGAGGACCGCCTCCGGTTCCGCGCCGGCTCGAAGCCCGGCACGGCGTACGCCATCTACAAGGTGCGCGACCCGAACGGCCAGGAGGACTCCGCCCAGGTCACGATCCACATCCGTGGCGGCAAGGACAACGCCGCGCCGCTGCCCCGCGACGTGGACGCCCGGGCCCTGTCCGGCGGCACGGTCCGCATCCCGGTGCCGCTGGACGGGATCGACCCCGACGGCGACTCGGTGCAGCTGACGGGCCTGGCCACGGGCCCGACCCAGGGCCGTGCCGACGTGGTGGACGGCTACGTCGACTACGAGGCGAGCAAGAACGCGCGCGGCCTGGACCAGTTCCGCTACACGGTCCAGGACGCGCGGGGCGAGGTGGCCACCGGGGTGATCCGCGTGGGCATCGCGCAGCCGCCCGGGACGAACCAGCCGCCCGTGGCCCAGGACGACGAGGTGACGGTGCGCCCCGACCGCCGGGTGGCGGTGCCGGCGCTGGAGAACGACTCCGACCCCGACGGCGACCAGATCGGCCTGGTCCCGGGGGCGATCCAGGGCGGGGAGGAGCTGCGGGCCAAGGTGTCCCAGGACCGCATCGTGGTGCAGACGCCGGGCAAGGAGGGCACCACGACGTTCTTCTACGCGATCGAGGACACCTACGCCGCCCGGGCGTCGGCGTCGGTGAGCGTGCAGGTCGCCAAGGACGCGCCGCTGCTCGCCCCGATCGCACGGGACGACTCCGTGGCAGTGGCCGACGTCCTCGGCCGGACGTCGGTGACCGTGCCGGTGCTCGACAACGACGAGGACCCCGACGGCGCCGCCGACGACCTCGCGGTCACGACCGACGCGGCGGGCGTGACCGTGTCGCCGACGGGCGAGCTCGACGTGACGCTCACGGAGCAGCGCCAGGTGATCACGTACACCGTCACGGACATGGACGGGCTCACGGCGCGGGCGTTCGTCGTCGTGCCGGGGCTGGCCGCGGCCGAGCCGATCCTCAAGCCCGGGCAGGCCCCGCTCGAGGTGCTCGCGGGCGAGCCGCTGGACATCGACATCACGGACCACGTGCTCGTCGTGGAGGGGCGCACGCCCCGCCTGACGACCGAGGACGAGGTGACGGCGCTCGAGGGCGGCGTCGAGGTCACCGGCAGGACCACCCTGACGTACACGTCGCACGACGACTACACCGGCCCGGCGGGCGTGACCTTCGAGGTCACCGACGGCGACGGCCCGGACGACCCGGACGGGCACACGGCCGTGCTGACGCTGCCGATCACGGTGCTGCCGCCGGAGAACCTGCCGCCGGAGCCGGGCTCGCCGTCCGCGCAGGTCGCGGCGGGGGAGCAGAGCGCCGTCGACCTCGGGCGGTCCGCGAAGGACCCGGACGGGGACGACCTGCGCTTCGAGCTCGGCAAGCTGCCCGGTGGGCTCGGCGCCACGCTGCAGGGCGGCCGCGTGACGCTGGAGGCGTCGCCGGACGTGCCCAAGGGCACCTCCCTCACGGTCCCGTTCACGGTGACGGACGACGAGCACCCGCCGGTCGACGGCACGCTCGCGGTGGAGGTCGTGGCCTCCACGCGCCCGCTCGCCCGCGCGGTCGACGACGTCGTGCAGGACGCGCACCAGGGCGACCCCGTCTCCGTGCCCGTGCTGGCGAACGACTCCAACCCGTTCGCGGACCGCGGCCCGCTCGAGCTCGTCGGCCAGCCGGTCGTGGAGACAGGCCGGGGCGACGCGACGTCCGACGGCGGCAAGGTGGTCGTCACGCCGAAGGAGGACTTCGTCGGCACGATGGTCGTGCGCTACACGGTGCAGGACGCGACCGAGGACCCCGACCGGGAGGTCGAGGGCCGCGTGACGGTGAACGTCATCGGCGTGCCGGAGGCGCCCTCGAAGCCCGTGGTGGAAGAGGTCCGCTCGCAGACCGTCGTGCTCTCGTGGACGCCGCCGGCGAACAACGGGTCCGAGATCACCGGCTACACGGTGACGTCCGACCACGGCGACACGTTCGACTGCGCCACGACCACCTGCACCCTCGACGGCCTGACCAACAACGTCACCTACACGTTCACCGTGGAGGCGAACAACGAGGTCGGGGCGTCGGACGCCTCGCCGGCGTCCGCCGACGCCCGGCCCGACGAGAAGCCGGACCCGCCGGCCGCGCCCCAGCTGGAGTTCGGCGACGGCTCGCTCACGGTCACCTGGGTGAACGCGTCGTACAGCGACCGGTCGCCCATCCAGTCGGTGGACCTGGAGATCTCGCCCGCCCCCGCGAACGGCGAGACGCAGAAGGTCGGCGTCACCGGCCAGCGCATCGTCTGGGAGGGGCTCTCGAACGGCACCGCCTACAAGGTGCGGATCCGCGCGACCAACCTGGCGCCGGACCCGTCGGAGTGGGGCTCGTGGTCGACGTCGGAGATCCCCGCGGGCAAGCCCGACGCGCCCGCGGCACCCACGGCCACGCGGGTCAGCTCGGAGATCGCCCCCGACGGCGGTCAGGTCGACGTGTCCTGGACGGCGCCGAACGCCAACGGCGACGCCGTGAAGGCGTACACCGTGGACGTCCTCAAGGGCGGGTCCGCGGTCGACAGCCGCACGGTGACGGGCGCGACGTCGACCACGTTCGAGGGCCTCGACACCAAGGCCTCGTACACCTTCACGGTGACCGCGGAGAACAAGGCGGGCAAGGGCGCCACCAGCGCCGCCTCGAACGCCGTCACGCCGTACGGCAAGCCGACGACGCCGGGTACCCCCGGCGCGAGCGTGGGCACGGGGATGAGCGGGCAGGCGGACGTGTCGTGGGGCGCTGCCGACGACAACGGCGCCGCGGTGACGTACACGGTCGCCACGGACCAGGGCGGCAGCACGACGACGACCGCGACGTCGACGCGGTACTCCGGGCTGTCCAACGGCACGGCGTACCGGTTCCGCGTGCAGGCGTGCAACGCGGGCGGCTGCTCCGACTGGACGGCCTACTCGGGCGCGGTGACGCCGTTCGGGCCGGTCCCGACGCCGCAGGTGTCCGCGACCGGCGGCGACCAGAAGGTGTCGTTCAGCTGGTCGACGAGCACCAACGGCCGGCCCATCACGGTCAAGGTCTCGGGCGCGCTGTCGAGCACGGCGAAGTCGGGCAGCCAGACCGTGAGCGCGGGGTACTCCGACACGAAGCAGATCTGTGTGACGGCGACCGACAACGAGGGGCAGTCGGCGCAGAAGTGCGACGCGGCGACGTCCGACGCGAGGCCGCAGCCGACGCTCACGCTGCAGCGCGGCTCGAGCGCGGACGGTGAGACGCAGTACGGCGAGTGCTTCGGCAGCGCCTGCGCGTACCTGCAGGTCACCATCCGCAACTCCACACCGAACACCACGTTCACGTACAGCTGCATCGCGGACGGCGAGAAGTTCAACACGGCGGGCACCAACTGGAAGCGGGCGGAGCAGACCCGCACCGACGCCAACGGCAACGCCGGACCGCGGGACCTCTGGTGCTACTACGGCCGCGCCGGCGCCAGCGTGAAGGTGACGACCAGCCTCGGCCTGACCAGCAACACCGTCATCTGGTGACCGGGACAAGCACATGACCGGCTCGTGACGTTTGCCCGGCTGCGCCTCGGTCATGGGGACCTCTCCCCATGACCGAGGCGCGGAACCGCTGTCCCGGGCGTGTCGCTTCTGGCTATCCTGTGCGGGCGCTGGGTGCGGTCGACGAGGGGCGTCGGCGGGCCGGCGCCATCACACTCCGGGGGAACAGTGAGCGTGCTCTCGCGCCTGCGCGCCGATCGTCGTGCGTCGATCTCGACCACGGTGGTCCTCGCGCTCTCCGGGGGCCTCGTCGCCGCCGCGGTGCTCTCCCAGGGTGAGGCCACCGCCGACATGGACCTCGACGACTCCGGGGTGTGGGTCACCAACGAGTCCTCGGGCCTGGTCGGCCGCTTCAACACGGAGGCGCGCTCGCTGGACGGCACCATGCTCGCGGGCAGCTCCGCCTTCGACGTGGACCAGCAGGCGAGCGAGGTCCTGGTGACCGACGAGGGCTCGAACAGCGCCAACCTGGTGGACCCGGCGCGGTTGAAGTTCGACTCCAGCACCGACGTCCCGGCCGGGGCGCGCACCTCGATGGGCGGGGGCCGGGTCGCGGTCGTCGACGACGAGTCCGGCTCCCTGTGGGTCACGACCGTCGACCGCCTGGGCGCGCTGAACCTGACGAGCACGAAGGGGAAGCCGGCGAAGCCGACGGTCGACCTCGACGGCGCCGCGCGCGTCGTCGTCTCCGAGACCGGCATCGTGTACGCGGTGGTGCCCGCCCGCGACGTGCTGTGGACGCTGGCGCCGGGGGAGGCCCCCCGCACGACCGACCTGGGCCTCACGGCGGAGGGCGACGACGTCGTCCTCACCACGGTGGGGGACGACCTCGTGGTCCTCGACCGCACGCGCGGCTCGCTGCGCCTGCCGGGCGGCGACGTGGTGGACGTCGCGGACGCGCAGGGCGCGCAGCTGCAGCTGCCGGGCGCGGGGTCCGCCGCCGTGGCGTACGCGACGAGCAGCGCGCTCGCCGTGCAGCCGCTGGACGGCGGCGCCGCGACGACGCGCCGGGCCACCGGCACGCCCGCCGCCCCGGTCCAGCTGGGCGGCTGCCTCTACGGCGCGTGGTCCGGCAGCGGCCAGATCGTGCGCGACTGCGAGGGCACGGACCGCGACGTCGACCGGGTGCTCGAGGGCATCGACCAGGACACGCGCCTGACCTACCGCGTCAACCGCGGCAACGTGGTGCTCAACGACCTCACCGCCGGCACGCTGTGGATGGCGCTCGACGAGTACGAGAAGGTCGACGACTGGGACATCCAGCTGCCGGAGGAGGGGGACGGCGACGACCCCAACGCGGACGACGACACCCCCGAGATGGTCGACCAGAGCATCGTCGACCGGGAGAAGCAGGACCCGCCGGTCGCGAAGGACGACAAGCTCGGGGTCCGGCCGGGCCGCGCCACCGTGCTCGACGTCCTGGCGAACGACCTCGACCCGGACGGCGACGTCATCACCGCGAGCCTGGCGGGCGACCAGCCCGACGGCGTCACGGTGCAGGAGGTGCTGGGAGGGGCGGCCCTGCAGGCCGTCGTCCCCGAGGACGCGACCGGGTCGGTGACGTTCCCGTACGTCGTGTCGGACGGCCGCGGCGGGCACGACGAGGCGACCGTCCACCTCAGCGTGGTGCCGTGGTCGCAGAACGACGCCCCCGAGCAGTCGGGCGAGCCGGTGCTCACGGTGCCGCAGGGCGGCAAGGGCTCGATCCGCGTCCTGTCGTACTTCCGCGACCCGGACGGCGACGACGTCCTCCTCGCCACGGCGTCGTCCACGGTCAAGGGCGACGAGGTGCGGGCCTACCCGGACGGCACGGTCGAGTTCCGGGACGACGGCAAGACGACGGGCCGCAAGAAGGTCGCGCTCACGGTGGGCGACGGGCGCGGCAAGGTCGTCGACGGGACCCTGTGGGTCGACGTCGTCGGCGCGACGCAGAAGCCGCCCGTCGCGGTCGGGGACCACGTGGTCGTGGCCGCCGGCCAGCCGGTGACGGTCGAGCCGCTGAAGAACGACTCCGACCCGAACGGCGACGACCTGCGCCTGGCGAGCGTCTCGGAGGCCTCGCCGGCCCGGATCACGCCGAACTACGACGCGGGCACCTTCACGTTCCTCGCGCAGGAGCCGAAGTCCTACGACGTGCTCTACCAGGTCACCGACGGGCCCGGCGCGACCACGGGCGTCGTGCGCGTGGACGTGCTCGACCCGGACGCCCTGAGCGGCGACCCCGTGGTCGTGGCGGACACGGCCCTGCTGCCGGCGGGCGGGTCCACCCTGGTGGACGTGCTCGCCAACGACAGCGACCCGGGCGGCGGCGTGCTCGTGGTGCAGTCGGTCGACGTGCCCGACGACGCGGGCGTGGCCGTGGCGGTGCTGGGGCACCAGATGCTGCGCGTCACCGAGAGCCGCCGCATCTCCGAGGTCGTCACGCTCACCTACACGGTCTCCAACGGCTCGGGCACGGCGACCGGCCAGGTCCGCGTGCTGCCCGTGCCGGCGCCGACGCGGCTGCAGCCCCCGAGCGCGGCGGCCGACGAGGTGACGGTGCGCGTGGGCGACTACGTCAACATCGACGTGCTCGACAACGACACGCACCCGGACGGCCTCGAGCTCACCCTCGACGACGAGCTGGTGCAGGACGTCGAGCCGGACCAGGGCGAGCTGTTCGTCTCCGAGGGCGTCCTGCGGTTCCGGGCGGGCAAGGAAGCGACCACCGCGTACGCGATCTACACCGTGACGGACGAGAACGGGCAGGAGGACTCCGCCCAGGTCACGATCCACGTGCGCGACGGCAAGGAGAACCGCCCGCCGACCCCGCCGGACGCGCAGGCGCGCGTCGTGTCCGGGGGGACCGTGCGGGTGCAGGTGCCGCTGGACGGCGCCGACCCGGACGGCGACTCCGTGCAGCTGGTCAACCTCGTGCGGCCGCCGGCCAAGGGCATCGCCGAGATCGTCGACGGCCGCTACATCGACTTCAAGGCGACGCGGGGCGTCGTCGGCCAGGACACGCTGACGTACGCCGTCGTCGACGCGCGGGGCGCGACGGCGGAGGGCGCGGTGCGGATCGGCATCGCGCCGCCGCCCACGACCAACCACCCGCCGGTCGCGGAGGACGACGTGGTCACGGCGCGGCCCGGCCGCGACGTCGTCGTCGCCCCGCTGCGCAACGACTCCGACCCCGACGGTGACCAGTTCGGCCTCGTGCCGGGCGCCCTGGAGGCGAAGGAGCCCCTGGCGCCGAAGGTCGAGAAGGGTCGCGTCGTCGTGCGCACGCCGGACGACGACGGCTCGTACGGCTTCTACTACGCGATCGAGGACACGTGGGGTGCGCGCGCCATGGGCGCGGTGACGCTCGAGGTCGCCGCGGACGCGCCGCTGCTCCCGCCGATCGCCCGCGACGACATCGTCCTGCCCGGCGCGATCACGCCCGACCAGTCGTCGGTGACCGTGCCGGTGCTCGACAACGACGAGGACCCGGACGGCGCGGCGAGCGACCTGCAGGTCACCGCCGACGCGGACACCGCGACGGTGGGCACCGACGGCACGATCGAGGTGCGCCTCACCGCGGAGCGGCAGGTCCTCACCTACACCGTGACCGACCAGGACGGGCTGCAGGGCAAGGCCTTCGTCCAGGTGCCGGCGACGAAGAAGCCGAGCGCCGACGACGCGGAGGACCCCGAGGGGCCCGCGCCGATGCTCAAGCCGAGCTTCTCGCCGCTCCAGGTGAAGTCGGGCGAGGCCCTGACCGTCGACCTCCGCGACGCCGTCGTCGTCGCCGAGGGCGGGAAGGTCGCGATCGCGGACGCGGGCAGCGCCAGCGCCGTCGCGGGCACCGTCGTCGTGAAGGACGCCCAGCGGCTCGTGTACACCTCGCAGGAGGACTACGTGGGGCCGGCCGCCGTGAGCGTGCTGGTCACCGACGGCCTGGGCGAGGGCCCCGAGGACGAGGCGCACACCGCCGTGGTGCAGGTGCCGATCACGGTGCTGCCCCCGGAGAACCTGCCCCCCGAGCCCGGTGCGCCGTCCGGCTCCGTCGCGGCCGGCGAGGAGAGCACGGTCGACCTGGCACGCTTCGCCACGGACCCCGACGGTGACGCGCTGTCGTTCTCGCTCGGCTCCGCGCCGCAGGGGCTGACGGCGTCGCTGACGGGCTCGGTCGTGACGCTGCAGGCCGCACCCGAGGCGGTCAAGGGCGCCAGCCTGACGATCCCGTTCACGGTGTCCGACGGCGAGAACAAGCCCGTGCAGGGCACGCTCGCCGCCACGGTCGTCGCGTCTACGCGACCGCTCGCCAAGGCGAACCCCGACAGCGTCGACGGCGCGCACCAGGGCAAGGCCGTCGCCGTCCCGGTCCTCGCCAACGACATCGACCCCTTCGACCCGAAGGGGCTGGAGCTGATCGGCAGCGGCGTGGAGACCGGCGAGGGCGACGCCGTCGTCGACGGCGACAAGGTCGTCGTCACGCCCGCGGGCGACTTCGTCGGGACGCTGGTGGCGTCCTACCGCGTGCAGGACGCGACGAAGGACCCCGACCGCCTCGTCGAGGGCCGCATCACGCTGACCGTCCTGGGGGTGCCGGAGGCGCCCGCGACGCCGGTCGTCGAGGAGGTGCGCTCCGAGACGGTCGTGCTGTCGTGGACGCCGCCGATCAACAACGGCGCGGACATCTCCGGGTACACGGTGACGTCGAACCGGGGCGACTCGTTCGACTGCCCCACGACCACGTGCACCCTGGAGGGGCTGACCAACGACGTGAAGTACACGTTCAAGGTCGTGGCCACCAACGAGGTGGGCGACTCCCCGGCGTCCCCGGCCTCCGCCGAGGCACGGCCGGACGAGAAGCCGGACCCGCCGGCGGCACCGACCCTGGCGTTCGGCGACAAGGCGATCGACGTCACCTGGGTCAACGCGTCCTACACCGACCGCTCGGCCATCACGTGCGTCAACCTGCGGATCTCGCCCGCTCCCGCGACCGGAGTCTCGGAGGTCTCCTGCGTCACGGGCCAGTCGTACACCTGGGAGGGCCTGGCCAACGGCACGGCGTACACCGTGGCCGTGCAGGCCGTGAACAAGGCGCCCGACCCGTCCGACTGGGGCGCCCCCTCGGCGGAGGAGATCCCCGCCGGCGTGCCGCTCGGTCAGGGTCAGCCGTCCGCGACGCGCGTGGCGGACGAGCTCGGCGGCCGGATCGACGTCACCTGGCCCGCACCGGACGGCAACGGCGACAGCGCCATCACGTACCACGTGTCCACCCTCCAGGGCGGCGCGGTGGTGAAGACCGAGGACACCACCGAGACGCTCTACCACGCGACGGGCCTGGACAACGAGGCCGCGTACACGTTCACGGTGGTGCCCGAGAACAAGGCGGGCCAGGGCGCGGCCAGCCCGGCGTCGAACCAGGTGGTGCCGTACGGCAAGCCGGGCGTCCCGACCGGCGTGAAGGCCCAGGACAGCAGCGGCGTCCCGGTGATCTCTTGGAACGCCGCCGACGCCAACGGCTCGCCCGTGACCTCCTACCGGGTCGTCGCGAGCAACGGACAGGCGATGACGGCCTCCGGCGGCGCCGGCAGCCTGCGGTTCACGTCGGGGCTGTCCGAGGGGACGACCTACACCTTCCAGGTGCAGGCCACGAACGCTGGCGGCACCTCGGCCCTCAGCGGGAGCACCGGCGGGGTCAAGGTGTACGCCAAGCCGGACGCGCCGCGGGTGGTCTGGACGCAGGCGTCGTCGACCGACGGGTACTTCACCGTCAGCGGGCCGAGTTCCTGGCACGGCGACTCGGGCTCCCTGAAGTGGACCCTCACCGGGTCGGACGGCACGAAGTCGGGCAGCTCCGCCGGCCGGATCGACGTGAGCGGCTCCCCGGACTACACCTCGGGGAACAAGTCGTACAGCGTCACCGTGACGGCGACGAACAGCGCGGGGTCGGTGTCGGCCTCCGACAGCGGCCGCACGACCGCCCCGCCGCCGCCGAACCCGAAGATCTGGGCCACAGACTCGGGCATCGTGTACCGGGTGAACGGGTGCAACACCAGCAACTGCACCCGGGTGCGGGCCAACGCGAACGCCGACTTCCCGTCCGGGACGTACGACTTCCACTGCTGGGACAACTCCGGCGGCTCGACCAGCATGTTCTCGACCCAGACCGCCTACCTGGCCGCCGGCGGGTACGTGAACCTGTACTGCGTGGCCGGGATCATGAACGGTGCCGACGTGTGGCTGACCGTCGACGGCCACCCGGAGTGGACCGAACGCAGGGCGTGGCCGCGGTGACCCGCGTGCCGACCGCCGACACCCCCGACAGACCGAGCTTGACGATTGGGAGAACCCCCTGATGAGCACGATGACCCCCGAGCAGGCGACCTGGTTCGCCCAGACCTTCGACCGCATCGTCGGGAACGTCGCGCAGGCCGTGCTCGGCAAGGAGGACCAGATCCGGCTGGCGCTGACGTGCATGCTGGCCGAGGGCCACCTGCTGCTGGAGGACGCCCCGGGCACCGGCAAGACCATGCTCGCCCGCGCGATGGCGGCGAGCGTGCAGGGCACGAACCACCGCATCCAGTTCACGCCCGACCTGCTGCCGTCGGACGTCACCGGCGTGACGATCTACGACCAGAAGACGGGCACGTTCGAGTTCCACAAGGGCCCGATCTTCGCGAACATCGTGCTCGCGGACGAGATCAACCGCGCCTCGCCGAAGACGCAGTCCGCGCTGCTGGAGGTCATGGAGGAGGGCCAGGTCACCGTCGACGGCGTCACCCACCACGCGGGCAGCCCGTTCATGGTGGTCGCGACGCAGAACCCGATCGAGCAGGCGGGCACCTACCGCCTGCCGGAGGCGCAGCTCGACCGCTTCCTCATGAAGACCTCGATCGGCTACCCGGACCTCACATCGACGGTGGAGATCCTCGCGGGCTCGGCCGTGCGCGACCGCAGCGCCGCCCTGCAGCCCGTCATCACCGGCCAGGCCGTGGTGGAGATGGCGAACCTCGCCGCCGCCACCCACGTGGACCCGGCCGTGCTGGAGTACGTCTCCCGCCTGGCGGAGGAGTCGCGCGCCGCGGCCGACGTGCACGTCGGCGTCTCGGTGCGTGGCGCGCTGGCGCTGGTGCGCTGCATGAAGGTGTGGGCGGCCGCGCACGGGCGCAACTACGTGCTGCCCGACGACGTCAAGGACCTGCTGCAGCCCGTGTGGGCGCACCGTCTCGTCCTCGACGCGGAGGCGGAGTTCGGCGGCGCCACCGCCGAGGGCACCATCTCCCGCCTGCTGAGCGACGTGGCCGCCCCGCAGGAACGCCGCTCCGCCTGACCGTCCGCACGGCCCGACGCCGAGAGGAGGCGACCCCATGACCACCACCACCGACCGGGAGACCGACGCGCCCGCCGAGCAGCCCGCGGTCGCGACGCCCGAGCCCGCGGCCGGGCCCGCGCGTCGTGCCCCGCGCCGCCTCACTGGCCGCCTCCCTGGCCGCCTCACTGCGGGCGTGCGCGGCGCGGGCGCCTCCGCCGTGGGCGCCGTCCGCCCCGCCGTGGCCCGCGCCTGGGCGCGCACCAGCCCCGTGCTGGGGGTCGTGTCGCCGTTCGGCTGGGCCGTCCTCGCGCTCACGGCCGCGGCCTGGTGGGCCGGCGTCGCGCTGCGCTGGGAGGAGTGGGCCGTCGTCGCGGCGACCGTGACGGTGGCGCTGCTCGGCGCGGTCGTCTTCGTGCTCGGCCGGCTGCGCTACGACGTCACGCTCGACGTCGCGTCGCGCCGCGTGGTCGTGGGGGACCGCGCCGTCGGCCGCCTGCTGGTGCGCAACGGCTCGACCCGGACCATGCTGCCCGCCGTGATGGAGCTGCAGGTGGGGCAGGGCATCGCGACGTTCCCCGTGCCGCGCCTGCGTCCCGACAGCGAGCACGAGGAGATCTTCGCCGTCCCCACCCACCGCCGCGCGGTGATCCCCCTGGGCCCGGTGCGCTCCGTGCGCGCCGACCCGCTGGGCCTGCTGCGCCGCGAGCTCACGTGGACGGAGCCCGAGGAGCTGTTCGTGCACCCGCGCACGCTGCCGCTGTCGGGGTCGTCCACGGGTCTCCTGCACGACCTCGAGGGCCGCGTCACGCCGGACATCTCCGACTCGGACGTGTCGTTCCACGCCCTGCGCGACTACGTGCCGGGCGACGACCGCCGCCACATCCACTGGAAGTCCACGGCCCGCACGGGCCAGCTCATGGTGCGGCAGTTCGAGGAGACGCGCCGCTCGCGGCTGGCCGTCATCCTCTCCACGCGCGAGGACGACTACGCCGACCCCGAGGAGTTCGAGCTCGCGGTGTCCGTGTGCGGGTCGCTCGGCCTGCAGGCCATCCGCGAGGACGGCGGCCTCACCGTGCTGGTGCAGCGCGGCCGGGTGCGGGGCGACCACCGCACGCGCCTGCTGGACGACCTGACCCGGCTCGAGCTCAGCCCCGCCCGCACCAGCCTCGCGGAGGTGGCGCGGGTCGCGTCCGCGACGGTGACCGACGCGTCCGTCGTCGCGGTGGTCGTGGGCTCCCGGGTCACCCCGACCGACCTGCGTGCCGCCGCCGTGCGCCTGCCCGTCGACGCCCGCCTCGTGGCGATGCAGTGCGTGCCGGGCGCGAAGGTGAGCCGCGGCCGGGTGGCCGACATGCAGGTGCTGACGCTCGGCGAGCTGGCCGACCTGCCGAACGCGCTGCGGAGGATGAATGACTGAGGGCCACGCCCCCGCCGAGAACCCGGACGACCGGACCTCGCACGCGGGGCACACCGGCAGCACCGGACGCACGGGCGGCACGTCGCGCACGTCGGTGCGCGCGGGCACGACCCGCGCCGCCGCGCGCCGCGAGGACCGCGGCCGCGCCACGTCGGCCGCCGGCGCCGTGGACGGGGGCGTGCTGCTCGCGCTGCTGGGCGTCGTCGCCGTCGGCTTCGGCCCGGCGTGGGGGACCACCGGCTACCTGGTGCCCGCGCTCGGCGGGGCCGTCCTCGGCCTGCTCGTCGCCTGGCTCGGCGCGTGGCTGCGCTGGTCGGTGCTGCTGACCACCGGCGCCACGGTGCTGGCCTACTTCCTGTTCGGCGGGGTGCTCGCGCTGCCGGGCACGGCGATCGCGGGCGTCGTGCCCTCGCTCGAGACCCTGCAGGAGCTCGCGGTCGGGGCGGTGCAGGGCTGGAAGGCGTTCGTCACCACCGTGCCGCCCATCGCGTCGTTCCCCGACCTCGCGGTGGTCCCGTACCTGCTGCTGTACCTGACGGCGGTGCTCGCGGGCACGATCGCGTGGCGCGCGCGGCACGCGGCCTGGGCGCTGCTGCCCGTCGTCGTCGCGCTGGCCGGGGTGGCGCTGCTGGGCACGATCCTGCCCGCGTACCCGCTGGTGCAGGGCCTCGTGGTGGCCGTCGTCGGCCTGCTGTGGGCGTCGTGGCGCGCGGCGGAGAGCCGCATGGGCGCCAACCGGCTGCTGTCCGACGCGAGCCGGTCGGCCACCCGTCGCCTGCGCGCCCAGCGCGTCCGGGGCGGCGCCGTGCTCCTCGCCCTCGGCGGGGTCGCCGCCGTCCTCGTCGCGCCCCAGGCGGCGCAGGGCGAGCGGATGGCGCTGCGCGAGCTGATCACGCCGCCGCTCGACCTGCACCAGTACACGAGCCCGCTGGTCGGCTTCCGGCACTACACGAAGGACCTCGCCGAGACCGAGCTGTTCAGCGTCACCGGCATGCCGGAGGGCGGCCGCGTCCGGCTCGCGACGCTCGACACGTACGCCGGCACCGTCTACGACGCGTCCAGCAGCCGGGCGACCGGTGTGTTCAACCGCGCGGGCGAGGTCGTGGACACCGTCGCGGCGGGCACGCGCAGCCCGGTCGACGTGACGGTCCTCGGGTACTCCGGCGTGTGGGTCCCCGACGTCGGGCAGCTCGCCGGCATCACGTACACCGGGGACCGGGCCGCGGAGCTCGCCGCCGGCACGTACTACAACGCGACGTCCGGCACCGCGCTGACCACGGCCGGCCTGCAGCCGGGCGACGGGTACGAGCTCCAGGCCGTCGTGGCGGCGCCGCCGGACGAGAAGACGCTCGCCTCCACGCCCATCGAGCACGTCGACCTCCCGAAGCCGCAGGACGTGGCCGACGCCGTCCCGGGCAAGTCGGCGCAGTTCGCCGCGGACGCGACGGACCCCTTCGAGCGGCTCGTCAACATCCGCGACACCCTCAAGGCCACCGGCGTGTACTCCAGCGGCCTGGAGAACCAGCCGCCGTCGCGCCCCGGCCACTCCGCCGCGCGGATCGACGCGCTGCTGGCGCAGGACGAGATGGTGGGCGACGACGAGCAGTTCGCCACGGCGTTCGCCCTCATGGCGCAGCAGGCCGGCGTGCCGGCCCGCGTCGTCATGGGCTTCTACCCGGACAAGGACGCCCTGAAGTCCGGCGAGCCGTACGTCGTCACCGGCGAGGACGTGCACGCCTGGGTCGAGGTGCCGTTCCAGGGGTACGGCTGGGTGCCGTTCGACGTCATCCCGGACGAGGACAACAAGGTGGAGCCGCTGCCGCGCTCCAAGCAGGTGCCGAAGCCGCCGGTCCTCGAGACGCCCGAGTCGCCCGAGGAGCCGCCGCAGGCGGAGGCCGGCGACGTCGAGGAGGACGACCAGGACGACGACCAGTCCGCGATCGACTGGCGGCAGGTCGCGATGATCGCGGTCACGGTCGGCGTGCCGCTGGCGCTGGTCGCGCTGCCGCTGCTGCTCATCCTCGGCTACAAGCGCCGCCGTCGCCGGAGCCGCCGCACGGCCCCCGTGCTCGCCGACCGGGTCTCGGGCGGCTGGCGCGAGGTGGTCGACGTGGCGACGGACCTCGGGGCCGGCGTGCCGCGCGCGGCGACCCGCCGCGAGGGCGCACGCCTCCTGGCGGAGAGGCTGCCGACGGCGAGCAGCGGCACGGTGCTGCTCGCGCACCGCGCGGACGCCTCGGTCTTCGGGGCGGAGACCCCCACCGACGACGAGGTCGCGCAGTACTGGGCCGACGTCGACTCGGCGGTCGGGGAGATGCGCGCCGGCGTGCCGTGGCGGCGCCGCGTCGCGGCCCGGCTCTCGCTGCGCTCGGTGCGCGGCGCCGACGCCCCGCCGCTGCCGGCGGTGCTGCGCGGCTGGATGGCCGCGGTGCCCGCGGCGCTGGCCCGGGCCGGCCGGGCGGTCGTCCGTCCGGTGCATGACAGGATGGCGCGCGCGCGACGCCGCAGGCAGCGCGCCCGGCGGCAGGAGGATCGATGACCACGACGTGCACCGCCTGCGGTGCCAGCGAGCAGAGCGGCGCGTTCTGCTCCGTGTGCGGCACGCCCACGGTGGCGACCGCGTACCGCACGCCCTCGGCGCCCGGGGCCTCGGCCTCCGGGCCGCCGACCTCCAGCCTGGAGGTGACGACGGAGCCGGAGCTGCGCGAGCGCACCCGCCGCGCGCCCGCCGGGCTGGTGCAGGGCGCCGCCGGGACGCCGGGAGCATCGCCGGGAGCACCCGCGGAGCTGCCGCTCGCCGGCGTGGGCCGGCGAGCCGGCGCCTACGTCCTCGACCTGCTGGCGCTCTCCCTGCTCACCGGCGTCGTGGCGGCGGTCGTCGCGATCGCGACGCGGCTGCCGGCCCGCCTCGCGGACCTGGGCGCGGCGACGACGGAGATGGGGCAGACGGCGGCTCAGCAGGAGGTGCTCGGCGCCTTCGTCGTCATGTACGTCGTCGCCGGGCTGGTCGGCTTCCTCGGCTGGCTCGGGCTGGCGCTGTGGGACGGCCTGGCGGGCCGCACGGTCGGCAACAGCCTGCTCGGGATCCGGACGGTCGCCGCCGACGGCGGTGGCCCGGTCGGCGCGGGGCGGGGCCTGCTGCGCTGGCTCGTCCTGGCCGGCTGCGGCGTGGTGCCGCTCGTCGGGACCGTGCTGGTGCTCGTCTCGCCGACGTTCGACTCCTCCGGCCGTCGGCAGGGCTGGCAGGACAAGGCCGCACGCAGCCTGGTGCGCGACGTCCGCGACGCGCCGCCGCGCAGCTTCGCCCCCGCCTCGCCCGCGAGCCCCGGGATCGCCGGCGCCCCCGCCGCCGCACCCGTCGGGGCACCTGCCGCCGCGTCGGCCGACCCGTGGGCGTTCCCGGCGGGCCAGGGCCGTGCCGACGGACCCGCGGGCGGCGTGATCACCGGCGTGCCGGGGTCCTCGCCCGCGGCACCCGCCTCTGCACCCGCCGAACCCGTCGCACCCGCCGGGTCTGCCGGCGCGGGGCTGTCCGGGATCGAGGCGCACACCGTGCACCGGGGGGCCGCCGGCACCGCCGCGCCCGCGCAGCAGGCCGCGCCCACCACGGCTTCGCAGCGACCGATCGGCACCGTGTCGACGCCCGTCCAGGCGCCCGCACCCGTCGCGCCCGTCGCGCCCGTCGCACCCGTCGGACCGGTCCAACCCGCGGCGCCGGCCCCCGTGGCGGACGACCTGGAGGACCTGGAGGCCACGCGGTTCAGCGTCTCCTCGCGCCGCAGCACCGGCGACGGCAGCGCACCGCCGCGGATCGTCGTCGAGGTCGACCCGGAGCGCCGGGTGCACGTCGCGACCCGCACGCTCGTCGGCCGCCACCCGCAGCAGGACGGCGGCGCCCCGGCGACGCTGCTGCGGGTCGACGACCCGACGCGGTCGGTCTCCAAGACGCACCTCGAGCTCGTGCCCACGGCCGACGGGCTGCAGGTCACGGACCTCGGCAGCACGAACGGCAGCGCGGTCATCGACCCCACGGGCGCCGTGCACGAGCTCACCGCGGGGCGGCCGGTCACGGTCGGCGCGGGCTGGGTCGTGCAGGCGGGCGCGCGCCGGCTCACCGTCGTCGGGCAGGACGCGGGCGCATGACCGTCCCCGTGAGCCTCGGGCTGCTCTGGGGCGCGGCGACGCACCAGGGCGCCCGCCGCAAGCTCAACGAGGACTCCTACCTCGCGGGCGGGTCCGTCTTCTTCGTCGCCGACGGGATGGGCGGGCACGACGCGGGAGAGGTCGCGAGCGCGGCGGCCGTCGAGGCGCTCGCCCCCCTGGGCGGAGCGGACGTCGTCGGGGTGGACGCCGTGCGGGGGCGCGTGCGCGCCGCCCACGACGCGGTCCGCGCGATCGAGACCGCGCCCGGCCGCGGCGCCGGCACGACGCTCGCCGGGGTGGTGCTCACCGAGCAGGGCGGCGAGCCGTACTGGCTGGTCGTCAACATGGGGGACTCGCGCACCTACCGCAGCGCCGACGGCGTGCTGGAGCAGGTCAGCGTGGACCACTCGGAGGTCCAGGAGCTCCTGGACGCCGGCCGCCTCACCGCGCAGGAGGCCCTGACGTACCCGCGCCGGCACGTCGTGACGCGGGCGCTCGGCGCGCCCGACGACCCGGAGCCGGACTTCTGGTACCTGCCCGTGCACCCGGGGGACCGGATGCTCGTGTGCTCCGACGGGCTGACCGCGGAGCTGACCGACCGGCGGGTGGCCGAGGTGCTGCTCGTCGAGGCCGACCCGCAGGTGGCCGCCGAGCGGCTGGTCCGCGAGGCGCTCGTCGCGGGCGGCCGGGATAACATCACCGTCATCGTGGTGGACGCCACGGGGCTGACGGAGGCCCTGGAGAGCACGGCGCCGAGGGACGGGCGCGGGAGCCACGACGACGACGAGGACACGGTGCCGCGGCGGTCGCCGTGGAAGGGGGCCATGACGTGACCGTGCGCTACGTGATCGGGCCGGCGTACGCCGTGGTCCGGGGCGGTGCCGTGGTGGTGCTGCCGGAGAAGGTGACGCCGGAGCTGGTCGACGAGCTGTGGACGCGGCTCGGGGACGGCGGCGGCGTGGTGCCGGTGCTGGAGGTGCTCACCGGGTCGTTCGGCGCGAGCCTCGCGTCGCTGCCGCCGTTCGCGATCGCCGTCGTCGACGGTCGCCGGGTGCAGGTCGCCAGCCGTGGCGCGACGTCCGTCACCGTGGACCGCGCCGGCGGGCGCGAGCACGTCTCCGGCGAGGGTGTGACCACCTGGGCGGAGCGGACCTTCGACGAGGTCGTGGACCTGTCCGTGCAGGTGGGCGTGGGCGAGCCCGAGCACCTGGTGGACGCCCGCGCCCTCCCGCTCGACGCGGGCGTGACCCTGGTGACCTCGGTGGGCGCCCGGCTCACCGGCGACGCGCTGCCGACGGCGCCCGTCCGGCACCCCGAGCGCGTGCGCGAGCCGTGGGAGGACGACGGTCCGGCCGCGCCCTTCGCGCCGACGCCCGCGGCGTCGCAGACGCCTGCTCCTGCTCCTGTTCCTGCTCCGTCGCCGCCTGCGCCGCCGGTGCCCTCCGCACCGGTGGGGCCGGCGATCTCCGTGCCCGTCCCGGTCGCGGAACCGGCGCCCCCGGGAGCCCTGGCCGGCGAGGCCACCATCGCGCCGGAGGCGACGATGGTGCCCAGCCTGACCGTGGTGCCCGACGACGTGCCGCGGGTCGCGGGCGACGGGGAGGCCGCGCCGGACCCCCGCGAGGGTGACCGGGCGGACGACGTCGTGGGCCCCGACGAGGTGAGCCCGGACCGGGTGAGCCCGGACCGGGTGACCCCGGACCAGGCGTCCCCGGACGAGACGACGGGCTACGGGCACCTGTGGGGCTCCACCGTCCACTCGTCCGTCGAGGCGGCAGCCGTCCGTCCTCCGGACGAGGACGAGGACGAGGACGGCGAGGAGCCCGAGGGCGCGCCCGCCTCGGCACCCGCGATCGTGTCCGCGGTCCCCGCCCCCGCGGCGCCCGCCCCCACGGCACCCGCTCCGGCAGCTCCGGCTCCCGCAGCGCCCGCCCCGGCTCCGGCGCCTCCGGCGCCCGCGCCCGAGGCGGTGGACGAGATCGACGGCAGCACGGTGCTGTCCTCCGCCATCGCCGACCTGCGGGCCACGACGCCCGCGGCCGCGGCGGAGCCGGCGCCCGGCGCGCCGGTGCCGCCCGGGCCGGCGTTCGCCTCCGCGCCGCTGCCGGGCCGGCCCCTGATCCTCGCGCGGTCGTGCACCGCGGGGCACCCCAACCCGCCGCAGCGCGACGACTGCGCCACGTGCGGGCAGTCGCTCGTGGGGGAGGCGCGGCAGGTGCCGCGCCCGCCGCTCGGCACGATGGCCGTCGGCGGGGGGCCGCGGGTCACGCTCGACCGCCCCGTCGTCGTCGGTCGCAAGCCCCGCTCGCCGCGGGCCACCGGCGACGACGTCCCGCGGCTCGTCACCGTGCCGAGCCCGCAGCAGGACATCTCGCGCTCGCACGTCGAGGTGCGGCTCGAGGGCTGGCACGTGCTGGTCAGCGACATGAGCACGACGAACGGCACCACCCTGCTGCGGTCGGGCCAGCCGCCGCTGCGGCTGCACCCGGGCGAGCCGGTCATGGTCGTCTCGCGCGACGTCGTCGACCTGGGCGACGGCGTCACGCTGACCTTCGAAGGGATCCTCTGAGTGAGCCGCAAGCGCCCACCGTCACCGCCGCCCGAGATCGAGGGGTTCGAGTACGTCTCCCTCATCGGGTCGGGCGGGTTCTCGGACGTCTTCCTCTACCAGCAGCGCCGGCCACGCCGGCGGGTGGCCGTGAAGGTCCTGCTGCACGAGTGGACGAACGAGGGTCAGCGGGAGGCCTTCGAGGCCGAGGCCGACCTGATGGCCACGCTGTCGACCCACCCGTCCATCGTCACGATGTACGAGGCGGACGTCGCCTCCGACGGCCGCCCGTTCCTCGCGATGGAGTACTGCTCGCGCCCCAACCTGGGCGCCCGGTACCGCAGCGAGCGGCTCAGCGTCCCGGACGTGCTGCGGATCGCCGTCCAGGTCGCGGGCGCCGTCGAGACGTCGCACCGCGCCGGCATCCTGCACCGTGACATCAAGCCGGCCAACATCCTCGTCACCGAGTACGGGCACCCCGCGCTGACGGACTTCGGCATCTCGTCCACGCTGGACGACGCCGGCCGCGCGGAGGGCATGTCGATCCCGTGGTCGCCACCGGAGTCGTTCGCGGAGCCGCCGCGCACGGGCGTGGCGACCGACGTGTGGGGCCTGGCCGCGACCACGTACTCGCTGCTCGCGTCCCGCACCCCGTTCGAGGTGCCGGGCGGGTCCAACTCCAGCGCGGACCTCGTGTCCCGGATCGAGTCGGCGCCGCTGCAGACCACGGGCCGCAACGACGTGCCCGCGTCGCTCGAGCGCGTGCTGAGCACCGCGATGGCGAAGAACCCCGAGGCCCGCTACCCGACGGCGCTCGCCTTCGCCCGCGCCCTCCAGGCCGTGCAGACCGAGCTCTCCTTCGCCGTCACGCCGATCGACCTCCTCGACGACCGCGGCCAGGTGCGCGACGACGACGGCGACGCCCCGGCCGACGAGGACGAGGTCGGCACCCGGCTGCGCGAGGTGGTGTCGGTCGACCCGCGCGGGCCTGCGGCGGCTGCCGCGCTCGCCACGGCCGGCGCGCCCGCCCCGGCGGCCCGCCCGGCATGGACGGCGTCCGTGCCCGCGCCGACCGCGGCCTCCTCCACGGTCACGGGGACGTCGGCGGTGCTCGCCGACGACCTGGGCGACACGGTGCACCGCTCGATGGCGCCCGCGGCGACGGCCCCCGTGGCCGCGCCGCCGGCCCCCGAGGAGGCGGCGCCTCCGCGCCGCAGCGGGGCGGTCGTCGCCCTCGTGGTGGGGCTGGCCGCCGTCGTGACCGCCCTGGTCGTGACGCTCGCCGTCGTGCTGTGGCCCGACGCGTCCGACGCGGACGACCCAGTGACCCCCGTCGCCACCGGCCAGGGCGACGACCCCGCCCCGCCCGCGGACAACCTCGGCGGCCTCGTGCCGTCGGTGACCGACCTCAAGGGGAAGGTGAAGGGCGACAAGGTCGTCTTCACCTGGACCAACCCGGACCCGCTGGACGGCGACACCTACGGGTGGCGCGAGGCCAAGGCACTCGGCGAGGCGCACTACCAGGAGGTCACCAAGCCGACCGTCGCCGTGCCGAAGGAGAAGTCCGGGCAAACGTGCGTCGAGGTCGTCGTCGTGCGCAGCGGCGCGTTCTCCGTGCAGCCGCAGGGAGTGTGCGTGGGATGAGCGACCTGGCCCTGGAGTTCGCGGGCGAGTGGTTCCGGCCCGACCCCGAGGCCGTCTTCGAGATCGGCCGTGAGGGCGACCTCGCCCTGGACGACAACCCGTACCTGCACCGACGCTTCCTGCAGCTCACGCACGCGTCGGGGCTGTGGTGGCTGGGCAACGTCGGCAACCGGCTGTCGGCCACGGTGTGCGACGCCGCCGGCGGCGTGCAGTCCTGGCTCTCGCCGGGCACGTCGCTGCCGATCGTCTTCCCGAGCACGTCGATCGTCTTCACCGCGGGCCCCACGACGTACGAGCTCCTCGCGGCCCTCAGCCCTGCGCCGTACGCGGAGATCCGCTCGGAGGAGCCCGAGGGCGGCGCGACCACGATCGGGATGATCCCGTTCACGGTCAGCCAGCGGCAGCTGGTGGTGGCGCTGTGCGAGCCGATGCTGCGGCGCGACGGCACGGGGCTGTCGGAGATCCCCTCCTCCGCTGACGCCGCCGCCCGCCTCGGGTGGACCACGACCCGGTTCAACCGCAAGCTCGACAACGTGTGCGAGAAGCTCGACCGGGTCGGCGTGAAGGGCCTGCGCGGCGGCACCGGCGGCCTGGCGACCAACCGGCGCGCGCGCCTCGTCGAGTACGCGGTCGCGTCCCGGCTCGTCACGGCGGACGACCTGCCGCTGCTCGACCTGCCGCCGGACCCCGACCCGAAGGACGCCGACACCGCCGCCCCGAAGGACGCCGGATGACCCGGCGGCAGCGCCCGGAGCCCTGGCAGCTCGTGGTCGTGATGGCGATCGGGGGCGCGGCGATCGCGTTCGTGATCGTGGTGACGGCCGGCGTGCTGTCCGACGGCGTGGGCACGGGCGTGCCCCTCGACTTCTACCGCGCGATCGGTCGCGAGCTGACCGACCCCGCGACCTGGCGCGTGGTGGGCCTGAGCGCCCTCGCCGCCGCGGCCGTGACGGCCGTGGTCCTGGCGGTCACACGCCGCGGCCGGGACGGCTGACACCTGGCGTCCCGCCTGCCGCACCGAACCTGACCGAACGACCCGACCGAACCAACCGAGGAGAGCGATGCGCGTCAAGGTGACGCTCCGGCGCCCGGACACCACGCAGGACGACGTCGTCGTCACCGCGGACGCGGGCGCGACGATCGGCGAGGTCGCCTCGACGATCGCCCGCGTGGACCCGGCCGGCCCGGGGGTGGTGGACCACCGGCGCCGGACGCTGGAGGCACGCCTGCCCGGGCAGGACCGCCCCGTGCGGCTGCCCGCCGACGCCGCGCTCGGCGAGGCCTGGATCGGCTCGGGGGCGGAGGTGGCCGTCGTCGACCTCGACCGGCCCGGCTTCGACTACCCGGGCGGGCGCGACGTGCGCGCCAGCCTGCGGTTCGCCGACGGCAGCTCCATCGACCTGCCGGAGGGCAGCTGGGTGCTCGGCCGCGCGCCGGGGTGCGACGTCGTGCTGCGGGACCCGCTGGTGTCGAAGCAGCACCTGCGCCTGGACGTCTCGGACGTCGTCGACGTCGTCGACCTGGGCTCCGCGAACGGCCTCCTGGTGGACGGCGACCACGTGCAGCGCCTGCGCGTGGACGGCAGCCAGCGGGTCACCGTAGGCGACACGGTGATGACGATCGAGCGGCGCAAGCCGCAGACCCTCACGGGCGTGGCGCCCAAGGCCGGGCCGGTCCCGTTCACGCGGTCGCCGCGCGTCGAGGCGCGCTACCGGGGCACGGAGTTCGACGCCCCCGAGGTGCCCACCGAGACCGAGGCGCAGCCCTTCCCGCTGCTCGCCATGCTCGCGCCGCTGCTCATGGGCGGGTTCATGATCGCCATGGGCCGCGGGCTGCTGTCGCTGGTGTTCATCGCGATGTCGCCGATCATGCTCCTGGGGAACTACCTCACGCGGAGCAAGCGCGACAAGGCGCGCAAGGAGAAGGACGTCGCACGCTTCGAGGAGCGGCTCGACTCCCTGCGCGACGCCCTCGCGAGCGAGGAGGAGAAGGAGCGGTCGGTGCGCCTGCGCGAGGCGCCGGCCACCCAGCACGTGTTCACCGAGTCGATGCGGCACGGCCCGATGCTGTGGACGCGACGCCCGGAGCACTGGAGCTTCCTCAACGTGCGCTTCGGCATCGGCACGATGCCCTCGCGCAACTCGGTCAAGGAGACGGCGCGGGGCGCGCTCGTCAAGGAGTACCAGGAGCGCCTGGACGCCGTGGTGCAGCGGTACGAGAACGTGTCGGGCGTGCCCGTGGTGGAGAACCTGTACGACGCCGGCGCGCTCGGCTTCGCGGGCCCGCCCGGCGCCGTGGCCGGCAGCCTCAACGCGGTGCTGCTCCAGCTGACCGGCCTGCACTCGCCGTCGGAGCTGGTCGTCACCGGCATGGTGAGCCCCGTGTGGAGCACGCACCTGCAGTGGCTCACGTGGATCCCGCACACGTCGTCGCCGCAGAGCCCCGTCGAGGGCCACCACCTGGCGGACTCGGCGAGCGGTGCGGCGCGCCTCGTCGCCGAGCTCGAGGAGCTCGTCACGACGCGCCTGCGCGCCCAGCGCGGCGGCGCCCAGCGGCGCGGCGCGATCGACGACGACGACGCCGCCCTGGAGCGGGGCGGCGAGGTCGGCGGCAGCAAGGCCGACGCCGGCACCCGGTCGCCGGTGCCGGCGGTGGTCGTCGTGATCTCCGACGACATCGACGTCGACCGGGCGCGCCTGGTGCAGCTCGCCGAGCAGGGCCCGGACGCGGGCGTGTACCCCCTGTGGATCTCCGCGGACACCGCGGCGCTCCCGGCGGCGTGCCGCACGTTCGTGGACCTGGGCGAGCACGGGCCGCGCGTCGGCATGGTGCGCCTCGGCCGCTGGGTGGACGACGTCGAGCTCGAGACGGTCGACCCGACGTCGGCGCTCGACTACGGGCGCCGGCTGGCGCCGGTGTTCGACGCGGGCGCCATCGTCGCGGACTCCTCGGACCTGCCGCGGTCCGTGACGATGCCCGCGCTGCTGGGCCACGACCTGTTCGAGGACCCGGCCGCCGTGCTGGAGCGCTGGCGGCAGAACCTGTCGATCTACGACCGCACCCAGGTGGCGCCGCGCAAGCGCGCCGGCTCGCTGCGCGCCATCGTGGGCTCGGCGGGCCTGGACGCCCAGCACCTCGACCTGCGCTCGCAGGGCCCGCACGCCCTGGTGGGCGGCACGACCGGCGCCGGCAAGTCGGAGTTCCTGCAGGCCTGGGTGCTGGCGATGGCCGCCGAGTACAGCCCGGACCGGGTCACGTTCCTGTTCGTGGACTACAAGGGCGGCTCCGCGTTCGCGGACTGCGTCCAGCTGCCGCACTGCGTCGGTCTCGTGACCGACCTGAGCCAGCACCTGGTGCTGCGGGCGCTCACCTCGCTGCGCGCTGAGCTGCACCACCGCGAGCACCTGTTCAACCGCAAGAAGGTCAAGGACCTGCTCGAGCTGGAGAAGCGCGGCGACCCGGAGACCCCGCCGGCCCTCGTCATCGTCATCGACGAGTTCGCGGCGCTGGTGGGCGACGTGCCGGAGTTCGTCGACGGGGTCGTGGACGTCGCCCAGCGCGGCCGCTCGCTCGGCATCCACCTGATCATGGCCACGCAGCGCCCGGCGGGCGTCATCAAGGACAACCTGCGCGCCAACACGAACCTGCGCGTGGCGCTGCGCATGGCCGACGAGTCCGACTCCAGCGACGTCGTCGACATCAAGGACGCCGCGCACATCGACCCGGCCATCCCGGGCCGCGGCGTGGTGAAGACCGGACCGGGCCGGCTCCAGGCGTTCCAGTCCGGGTACGCGGGGGCCTGGAGCACCCGCGACCCGGAGCGGGCCGCGATCGAGGTCGCGGGCCTGCACTTCGGCCGCGAGGAGCGGTGGGAGGAGCCGGTCGACCCGTCGGCCGCCGTGGACGACGACGTCGACCTCGGGCCCAACGACCAGCAGCGGCTCGTCGCGCGGGTCCGCGAGGCGTTCGAGGCCGGGCGCCTGCCCGTGCCGCGCCGCCCGTGGCTCGACTCGATGGCGGACGCCTACGACCTCACCCGCCTGCACCAGCGCACCGACACCGAGCTCCTGCTCGGCGTCGCCGACATCCCGGAGCAGCAGGCGCAACGGCCGGTGTACTTCGTGCCCGACGTCGACGGTCACCTGGGCGTGTACGGCACGGGCGGCGCAGGCAAGAGCACGGCCCTGCGCACGCTCGCGGCCGCGGCGGGCATCACGCCGCGCGGCGGCCCCGTGCACGTGTACGGCCTGGACTTCGCGGCGGGCGCGCTGCGGATGCTGTCCGCCCTGCCGCACGTCGGGACGATCGCGCGCGGGGACGACGTCGAGCGCGTCGTCGGGCTCATGCGCATGCTGCGCGACGAGCTGCAGCGCCGCGGGGAGGCCTTCGCCGCGGTGTCGGCGTCGAGCGTCACCGAGTACCGCCAGCTCAGCGGGCGGCCCGACGTGCCGCGCATCCTGCTGCTCGTGGACGGCTTCCCCGGCTTCCGGGACGACTTCGAGGTCGGCGCCGGCCGCGCGGAGTGGTTCGACGTCTTCCGCGACATCCTCAACGACGGCCGCGCGCTCGGCATGCACGTCGTGTTCACCGCCGACCGCTCGGGCGCCGTGCCGACGTACGTGCGCTCGATGGTGCAGCGCAACCTCCTGCTGCGGATGACGGACGACGGGTACCTGGCCTTCAACGCACCGCGCGACGTCATCACCTCGGACTCGCCGAACGGCCGGGCGCTGCTGGACGGGCTCGAGGTCCAGGTGGCCGTCATCGGCGGCACGACGTCGGTGTCCGCGCAGGCGGCCGCGACCGAGAAGCTCGGCCAGTCCATGCTGTCCGCGGGCGTGCGGCCCGCGCCCCAGGTACGCGTGCTGCCCACCGAGTACGGCGCGGGCGAGCTGCCCGTGCAGGTGGACGGGCAGCCGGTCCTGGGCCTGGACGGCATCACGCTGGGGCCGGTGCCGTTCGCGCCGACCGGCACGATGGTCGTCGCCGGCCCGCCCGGGTCCGGGCGCAGCAACGCGCTCGTCTCGATCGCCCGGTCGGTGCTGCGCGCCAACCCCGACGCGCGGATGTACCTGTTCGCGCAAGGGCGCTCCGCGATCGCGGACAAGCTGCCGTGGACCGAGGTGGCGACCGGCGTGGAGAAGGTCAAGGCGCTCGCCACGGACCTGCTCGCCGCCGTCCAGGACGAGGACGTCGACCCCGGCATCGTCGTCCTGATCGAGGGGATCAACGAGTACCTGCAGTCCCCGGCGGACAAGCCGATCCAGGACCTCACGAAGGCGATCCGCGGCAGCGACCACCTGCTGGTCGCCGAGGCGGAGACCGCGGGCTGGTCGGCCACGTGGCCGCTGCTCGGCGAGGTGAAGAACGGGCGCCGCGGCCTGATCCTGCAGCCGGAGAACCTCGACGGCGACACGATCCTCAAGACGTCGCTGCCGCGTGCCGCCAAGGGGGAGTTCCCCGTCGGTCGCGGGGCATGGATCGCACGCGGCAAGCACACGCGCGTGCAGCTGCCGCTGGTCCTGGACGACTGAGGCAGGCGACCGGGGCACCGGCCGCGGGTCGATGGGGAGTGGTCCCCATCGACCCGCGCGGTCGCCCTCGGCTACGGTGCTGCCCGGCGGCCGGACGACGTGCTGCACACGACGAGGGGGAGCTGTGGCCGGGTACGACCTGTCGATCGACATGGACCAGCTGAGGACGCTCAAGGACGACCTCAAGGCGATCTCCGACGAGCTGGAGAACGCGGACTCGAACGCTGAGGCTGCGGCCAAGGCGACGGGCCACGACGACCTGCGCGACCGCGTGAACGACTTCGCCGACAAGTGGGAGATCAAGCGCGGCGAGATGCTCGAGAACGTCAAGAAGCTGTCCGACATCATCGCGCAGATCGCCGACACGTTCACGGAGATCGACAGCGAGCTGGCCAAGTCGCTCGAAGACGCGGCGAAGAAGTAGGGGGACCGACGAACATGGCTGACACCCAGTGGGAGGAGCTGGACGGCGAGGCGGACGTCGTCCAGTCCAAGGGCCGGAAGTACAGCGAGCTCGCCGAGGCGATCGGGCGGTCGGTCAGCACTCTCCAGCAGATCGTCGACGACACGAGCAGCACCGCGAAGTCGATGGAGGCCACGCGCAAGCTCGCGGGCGACGTGCGCGAGGACATCGAGAAGGCCAAGGAGCGCTACGCCGCCACCGGAGACGCGCTGACGACCTACGGTCTCGCGCTGCGCAGCGCCCAGAACGAGGCGGACCCGGCGGCGGTACGGCTCCGGAGCCTGCGCCACCAGCTGGCCGACGCACAGCGGACGGCCCGTGGGGCGGACGACGGGGTGGACGACCTGCCCGACGACGCCACCGACGCCGAGAAGGCCGAGGCGAAGAGCGCCGCGAAGACGGCGAACGACGCCGTGTCCGACCTGGAGGGCGACATCGCCGTCCAGGAGGGCTACTGGAACGACGGCCACGACGCCAAGAACAGGGCGGCGACCACCGCGATCGGCACGATCGACGAGGTCGTGACCGGCGACAAGGTCAACGGCCTCAAGGACAGCACCTGGGACAAGGTCAAGAACGTCGTCAAGGGCATCTACAAGGTCTTCAAGATCATCTGCGACATCGCGGGGATCCTGGCGATCTTCCTGTCCTGGGTCCCGGTCCTGGGCCAGATCCTCCTGGTCCTCGCCGCGATCGGGTCGATCATCTCCATCATCGAGAACATCGTGAAGTTCGCGCGGGGGGACATCGGGTTCGGCGAGATGCTGCTCGGCGTCGGCCTCGGCGTGATGGGCCTCTTCGGCGGCAAGGCGATCGGCTCGTTCGCGAAGTACGCGAAGGCGCGCTCGGTGGTCCAGACGTCGGCGCGGATGAGCAACCAGGCGGCGAAGGCGAAGTTCGGGGCTGCCCTGCTGAAGAGCTCGCGCAAGACGATGGCGATGACCAAGGGCCAGCGGGTGACCGACGTCCTGAAGTCCCCGTTCGTGCGCTCGGCGGGGGACAAGGCCGTGGCCGGGATGGCGAAGAACGGGCTCTACAAGAACGCGTTCAAGACGTGGCAGAAGTCCAACTTCCCGCTGCCCTACAAGGACGGCGCGGCGCGCTTCGCGATGGGCAACGACGACGTCATCGACATGGTCTCGCACTTCAACCAGACGGGCCTGCGGATCGACGGGCTGACGAGCGCGACGCAGGCCGTCGCTACCGTGGGTGCCGTCTTCCACCAGACGGCGAGCCTGGCGAACAACTCGGCACGCCTCGGCATGGCGATCGCGGGCGGCGACGGCTGGGGCGCGTACGGCGAGGGCAACTCGCTGGCGTCGAGCGGTGCGGGCGGCAGCTGGGGCAAGATCAGCGGCGCGCCCGGCAACGTCAACAGCGCCGTGACGGGGCTCGGCGACGTCTTCGGCAACAACGGCTACGTGGGCGGCTCGTGGTGACGCGCCCCATCGCCGGGTTCGAGCTGCGGCTGCCCGAGTCCTGGTACGCCGTGCCCACCGAGACGCCTGACCTCGTCGAGGCGTGGGCCCGTTCGACGGCGGCGCGGATCGTCGCCGAGGCGGGCACGTCGGGCGGTCTCGAGGTCCCCGCGCAGGAGCTGGCCGCGAGCCTGGCCGCACAGCTCGAGGACGTCGGCCGCGCGGTCGCCGACACGGGCATCCGTGGTCTCGTCACGGCGGCCCTCGTGCGGCGCCCCGAGCTCGGCGTCGTCGACGCGATGGTGACCGTGGCGGCGCAGCCCGACCTCGCGCGGGAGGAGTTCGCCGCCCAGCTGGCCGCGGGCGTCGAGGACTCGCAGGAGCACGACTACGCCTTCGCGAGCCGGTTCGACGGCACCTGCGCGGCCGGCGAGGTCGAGGGCCTGCACGCGATGATCACGCACTTCGGAGAGCTCGGCGACGAGGGCAGCGGCGTGCTCGAGGAGCGAGTGGTCCTCGGCGTCTTCCCGCCCGAGAGCGCTGACATGGTGGAGGTGACCGCGGTGGCGCGTAGCGTGGGCACGTTCGACGACATGGCCCAGGAGATGGTCGACCTGCTCGCGGGGCTCACGGTGGAGACGGAGACGGCATGACGCAGGCGGCGGCGCCCGAGCTGAAGGTGCTCGGGGGCGTGGTGCGGGTGATCGTGCCCGGGACCTGGGTGAGCATCCCGCTGGAGAGCCCCGAGAAGGCCACGGCGTTCATCAAGCGTCTGGTCCGGCGCCAGGTGGGTCCCGCGGACCGGCTCGCGCGCATGCGGCGGCAGGCGGTCGACGAGCTGCTGGCGACGGCGCGCGACGCTGTGTCGATCGGGGTGCACACGTACCTGATGTCCCTCGAGCTCGCCCCGGGCGTGCCGTTCCCCGCGGCGATCCTCATGTTCGACGACGAGTGGCCCGCCGCGGCCGGTCCGCTCCTGGCCGAGGGCGACTACGCGGGCGCTCTCCGGGCGGCATACCCCGAGGGTGAGGTCGCCGTGCAGCGCAACGGCCGGCCGGCCGCCCGCGTCGTGGAGATGTCGCAGGGGCAGGCCGGCGAGGGGGACGAGGCGGTCGACGTCCTGACCATGCGCCTCGAGTACCACATGCCCCACCCGAACGACCCGGCACGGATGCTGTTCGTCCGGGTGAACGCCACGGACATCCCGTCGGCGGAGCCGTTCGCGCTGCTCTTCGACGAGATCGTGGACTCGATCGCGTTCCTCGACGACGAGGACGAGGCGCAGGCCGCGTCCGCCTGACCGGGCGCGAGCGTCAGCGGCCGGCGCCGGGCTCGTCCTGCGCGGCGTTCCGTCGCGTGCGACGCACGATGGACAGCCCTGCCCACAGGGACGCGGCCACGACCACCAGGGCGAAGGTGACCCAGCCGCCGACGGCGGCGAACACGTCCGGCGCGGCGGCGCTCAGCACCACGGCGAGCACGCACGCCACCACGACGGCGCCCAGGGCGTAGGTGGCGGGCCGCATGGCCTGGTTCGCCGAGGCCTCGAGCTCCTGGTCCCGCTTGCTGTTCATGCCGTCCGTCCTGTCGTCGTCTCGTCCTGGCCTGCGCCCCGAGGTGCGCCGGCCGCTAGTCTGTCACCCCCGACCCGGACCGACGTGGAGGAACCATGCCCCGAACGACGGCCGACGCCCGCGCAGCGGCGGTGCGCGACGACGTCCCGCCGGCGTCCTGGAGCGTCGTCCTGCGTCCGGCCGGGTATGCGGTCGTCGGTGTCGTGTGGACGGCGATCTGGCTGATCGTGGTGCTCCTCCTGGTGGGTTCCGTGCCCTACCTCGCGTTCGTCGACTCCGAGGACCTCGTCGCCGGCGTCGGGGACCGGCTGTCGGACCCGCTCGGGGCGGTCGGCCTGCTGGTGGTCGCGCTGCCGATCCTGGCCCTGGCCGTCGGCGCGGGCGGGTGGCACGTGCTGACGGCGTCGTGGCCCCTGGCGGTGCTGTCCTTCGTGTACGTCGGGCGCAGCCTGGACCGGCGCTACCGCGGCGAGAGGCTGTCGTACACCACACGCGGTGCCTGGGGCACGTCGTTCGGCCCGCCGACGCTCACGGGCGTCGCGCTGTCGCTGCAGCCTGTCCGGCCCAGCCCGTTCACCGACCGGGTGATGCGGTACTACGTCGCCGGCTGGACCGTCGACGGGCGCACGGTGCTGGCCATGCTGCCCGCCGGGCTGGCGTGGCCCTTCGCGATCGCGGCGCTCGTGCCCGGCGTGCCCGACGCGGTGCACCTGGTCGCGGCGGTCGTCGCCGTCGGGCTGCTGGTGGCCTCCTCGGTGCTCGGCGTCCGCGCGTTCCGTCGCCGGTTCGCGGGGGCCGCCGCCGGGCCCGACGACCGCCCCCTGACGGAGCTCAGCCCCGGTGAGCGCCGGGCGCGGACAGCGCGCGTGGAGGAGCAGCGGCGGGCGAGGCTGTCGCGCAAGAACCTGGACGACTAGGCCTCGTCCGCGCATGGGGAGCGGTCCCCATCGACGGGTGCTCGGGGCGGCGGCTAGGGTCGTGCCCGGACGACGGATCGGCCGCTAGGGGGCCGGCCGAACCACTGGTGAGCTGAGGAGCTTCTCATGGCGAACATGAACGTCACGTACGACGAGCTGCGGTCGCAGGCGGGTCAGCTGCGCAACGGTCAGCAGCAGATGACGGACATCCTGCACAACCTGCAGACGCAGGTGAACAACCTGGTGTCGTCGGGCTTCGTGACCGACCAGGCGTCGGGCGCGTTCCAGACGTCGTACGAGGAGTTCACGACCGGTACGACGCAGGCCATCGAGGGCCTGGAGGGCATGGCGTCGTTCCTGGAGCAGGCGGCGCAGACGCTGTCGGACGCGGACTCGCAGCTGGCGCAGGGCATCCGCGGCTGATCGACCGCAGATCGACGTCTGCTCGACGTCGTGGTCGAGGGGCGGTCCGGGGTCACCCGGGCCGCCCTTTCCGCGTCCCGGGACGCAGGAGCGAGCGCCCCGCGCGCATGGGGAGCGGTCCCCATCGACGGGTGCTCGGGGCGGCGGCTAGGGTCGTGCCCGGACGACGGATCGGCCGCTAGGGGGCCGGCCGAACCACTGGTGAGCTAAGGAGCTTCTCATGGCGAACATGAACGTCACGTACGACGAGCTGCGGTCGCAGGCGGGTCAGCTGCGCAACGGTCAGCAGCAGATGACGGACATCCTGCACAACCTGCAGACGCAGGTGAACAACCTGGTGTCGTCGGGCTTCGTGACCGACCAGGCGTCGGGCGCGTTCCAGACGTCGTACGAGGAGTTCACGACCGGTACGACGCAGGCCATCGAGGGCCTGGAGGGCATGGCGTCGTTCCTGGAGCAGGCGGCGCAGACGCTGTCGGACGCGGACTCGCAGCTGGCGCAGGGCATCCGCGGCTGATCGAGGTCGTGGTCGAGGGGCGGTCCGGGCTCACCCGGGCCGCCCTTCGCCGTCTGCCCGACCGGCGCTAGGGCACCGACCCTTCGGACCTGGTCCGAACCCTCCAGCACGATCCAGCACGATCCGTACACGCTCTCAGGAGGCACGGTGGACTCTCGTTCGCGACGCAGGTGGTTCGTCACGGCGCTCGTGCTGTTCCTGGCGCTCTCGGCGGGACGCCTCGCGCTGACCGTGTCGCGCGACGGCGTAGAGGGCGCCACGGTCTGGATCGCGCTCCTCGTGGTCGCGATCGTCGTCGTCGTGACCCTCGCCGTCCTCGTGCGCCGGGCGGAGGCGGTCCGTGCGCACGTCACGCGGCTGCGGCCGGGCGCCGTCGTCGTCCCGGCGTTCACGACCGGCGAGACGCTCGACGAGGCCCGGAGGGCCGGCGCCCGGACGCACGGGATCGCCGGGACGGGCGGCAGCCCCGCCGCGCTCGCCGTCGCCGACGGAGCCGTCGAGGTCTGGGTGGGCCGGGAGGAGGCACCGCGCTGGGTCGTGCGCCGGGTGCCGGGCGGCGTGACGGAGGCGCGTGCGGACTACGGGTCGCGGGCGGCCGGCGCGGTGCGGGTCTCGGACGGCGCGGCGGCGGTGACGGTGGTGCCGGCGTACCGGCCGCTGCGCGCCGCGGGCGGGGCTGCCCGCGAGGACCTGGCGCGGGCGGTGCAGGAGTTGACCGCGGCGCCCTGAGCAGATGCCCGTGGCATCCGTGCCCGATCGGCGAGACAGCCTGTTCGCCGGATGAGACGGTTGTGGCACCCTGGGTAAGGCTGGACCCTGAGAGGTGAGGTAAGCCTCACCAGTTCGCAGGAGAATCCTCCTAGAATCGAACGCCACGCATCACCGATCCGGAAGGCGTACCCCGCAGTGAGCAGCATCCGACCTCTGCGCGTCGCGATCGTCGGCGCAGGACCCGCCGGCATCTATGCGGCGGACATCCTGTCGAAGACCGACCTCGACGTGAGCATCGACCTCTTCGAGCGCCTCCCCGCCCCGTTCGGCCTCGTGCGCTACGGCGTCGCCCCGGACCACCCCCGCATCAAGCAGATCATCACCGCGCTGCACCGTGTGCTGAGCCGCGGCGACGTCCGCCTGCTGGGCAACGTGGACTACGGCGTCGACCTCAAGCTCGACGACCTGCGCCAGTTCTACGACGCCGTGATCTTCTCGACGGGTGCCATCAAGGACGCCGCCCTGCCGGTGCCGGGCATCGACCTCGAGGGCTCGTACGGCGCGGCCGACTTCGTGTCCTGGTACGACGGCCACCCCGACGTGCCGCGCACGTGGCCGCTGGAGGCCAAGGAGGTCGCCGTCCTCGGCGCCGGGAACGTCGCCCTCGACGTCGCCCGCATCCTGGCCAAGCACGCCGACGACCTCCTGCCCACCGAGATCCCGGCCAACGTCTACGACACCCTCAAGGGCTCGCCGGTCACGGACGTGCACGTCTTCGCCCGCCGCGGTCCCGCCCAGGTGAAGTTCTCGCCCCTGGAGCTGCGCGAGCTCGGCCACGTGCCCGACGTCGACATCGTCGTCTACCCCGAGGACTACGACTTCGACGAGGGCTCGATGGCCGCCGTCGAGTCGTCCAACCAGACCAAGCAGGTCGTCAAGACGCTCACCGACTGGACGCTCGTCGACCCCGCCACGCAGAAGGCCTCCCGCCGGCTGCACCTGCACTTCCTGCACGCCCCCGTCGAGCTGGTCGGCGAGGACGGCAAGGTCACGGCGCTGCGCACCGAGCGCACCGCCCTGCAGGGCGACGGCACGGTCAAGGGCACCGGCGAGCTCCACGACTGGCCGGTGCAGGCCGTCTATCGCGCGGTCGGCTACTTCGGGTCGCCCCTGCCGGAGATCCCGTTCGACGAGCTCAAGGGCGTCATCTCCAACCGCGAGGGCCGCGTCGTCGACCTCGACGGCGAGCACCTGCCCGGCGTCTACGCCACGGGCTGGATCAAGCGCGGCCCGGTCGGCCTCATCGGCCACACCAAGTCGGACGCGTCGGAGACGATCCGCCACCTGGTCGAGGACGTCACCGGCGTCGGTGACGGCGGCGACGTGGCGACGGGCGACGTCACCGGCGGACGGACCGCGGCCCAGGCCGACCCGCAGGCCGTGCTCGACTTCCTCGTCGACCGCGGCGTGGACGTCGTCGAGTGGGACGACTTCGTGCTCCTCGACGAGCACGAGAAGTCCCTCGGCGAGCCGCACGGGCGCGAGCGCATCAAGGTCGTCCCGCGCGAGGAGATGCTCGACATCGCCAAGCGCCGCGCGTCCTCCTGACGCCGAGGCAGTTCCCTTCTCGCCGAGGTAGTTCCTGTCTCGCCGAGGTAGTCCAAGTCGTGCCGAGGTAGTTCCCACCTCGCCGAGGTAGTGGTCCCATCCGCTACCTCGGCGAGAAGGGGACTACCTCGCGGCATCTCGGCGCTGCTCGACGACGGCGGGAACCGCCGGGGCGGTCGGCGCGTTCAACCCCTGGGATCCTGCGGTGCGCGTGCACGGCAGGGGGCACGGAAAGGGGACGGCAGGACACATGGGCCACCAGCACTTCAACGGTCTCAAGACGGCGGCGCTCTTCGGCGTCATGTGGGCCGTGGTCCTCGGCCTGTGGGCGCTGTTCTTCCGGGGCAGCCAGGGCATGCTCGTGCTGTTCGTCGCGATCGGCCTGATCACGACGTTCGTCGGCTACTGGAACTCCGACAAGATCGCCATCCGCGCGATGCACGCCTACCCGGTGACGGAGCTGGAGGCGCCGGAGATGTACCGCATCGTGCGGGAGCTCTCCACGGCCGCCCGGCAGCCGATGCCCCGCCTGTTCATCTCGCCCACGCAGGCGCCGAACGCCTTCGCCACGGGCCGCAACCCGAAGAACGCCGCCGTCTGCTGCACCGAAGGCATCCTGCGCCTGCTCGACGAGCGGGAGCTGCGCGGGGTGCTCGGCCACGAGCTCATGCACGTGTACAACCGCGACATCCTCACGTCGTCGGTGGCGTCGGCGATGGCGGGCGTCATCACGTCGCTGGCCCAGTTCCTGCTGTTCTTCGGCGGCGGCGACCGCCGCGAGGGCGGCAACCCGCTCGCGGCGCTGGCGATGGCGATCCTCGCGCCGTTCGCGGCCATGATGATCCAGATGGCGATCTCCCGGACCCGCGAGTACGACGCGGACGAGGACGGCGCCAAGCTCACCGGCGACCCGATGGCGCTCGCCTCGGCGCTGCGCAAGCTGGAGTCCGGCACCGCCAAGGCGCCGCTGCCGCAGACGCGCGAGCTGCAGAACGTCTCCCACCTCATGCTCGCCAACCCGTTCCGCGGCGCGGGCATGGCGAAGATGTTCTCCACCCACCCGCCGATGGCGGACCGCATCGCGCGCCTCGAGAAGATGTCCGGCGGCACGGGGTTCGGACCCGGCGGGATCACCCGCTACTGACGCCCTCCGGGCGCGGACGGCGGCCGGTTCTGCCAGGCTGACCAGCGATGACTCGTGACGCGTCCGCCGCCTCTGAGCGTCCCCCGGCAGCGCCCGGCCCGGACGCCGGCAGGATGCGCCTGCGGCGCTGGCAGCACGCCACCGAACGGCCGCTCACGGCCATGTCGCTGCTCTTCCTGGTCGCGTACGCCATCCCGATCGCGCGACCGGAGGTCTCCGAGGACGTGCAGGCGGTCTGCTCGATCGTCCTGGCGATCGTCTGGGTGCTGTTCGTCCTGGACTACCTGGTGCGCGCCCGGCTGGCCCCGCGCCCGTGGCAGTACGTGCGGCGGCACCCCCTGGAGCTGGCCGTGGTGGTGCTGCCGGTGCTGCGCCCGCTGCTCCTGGTGTCCGTCGTCGTCCGCCTCAACCGGGTCAACGCGGTGCGGCTGCGCGGCCGGGTGGTGCGCTTCGCGGCGGCGGGCACGTTCCTCCTGGTGGTGGTCGGGGCGCTGACCGTGACGCAGGCCGAGCGCGGCGTGCCCGGCGCCAGCATCGTGAACCTCGGCGACGGCTTCTGGTGGGCGATGGTGACCATCACGACCGTCGGCTACGGCGACCTCGTCCCCGTCTCGCCGCTGGGCCGGCTCATCGCGGCCTGCCTCATGATCGGCGGCATCGCCCTGCTGGGCGTCGTGACGGCGACGCTCTCGTCCTGGCTGGTGGAGCGCGTGACGGTCGGCGACGACCCGGACGCGTCGACGGCGTCGGGCGGGTCGCCCGAGGGGGCCGGCGGCGCTGTCGGCGCTGTCGGCATGGTCAGCCAGGCGCAGGTGGCCCTGCTCGTGGCGGAGGTCCAGGAGCTGCGTGCCGAGATCGTCGAGGCCCGCCGGCAGGCGGAGCGCGACCAGTCCGACTCCTGAGCCGGTCCCCGGGCTGATCCTCGGGACCGGCATGCGCTGCGACACCCGGGCTCGAGCACAGCGAGACGCGGCGGGCGCGCTCCGACCCCGTGGCACGCCCCGACTCGCTCGATCATGCAATTTTGCCAGGTCTGCAATCACCTTACATCTGTGTATTTTCGCAGGCAGTAAACGTTCTTAAAGCAAACTCTTGCGCGTTGCGCATGTTTGCTCCTACAGTCATCTCCGGCTGCGGATGGCAGCCGACCACGCGCTCCGGCCTTCGGGGCACCAACTCCCAAGGAATCACCCTCATGAACCGAGTCGCTGCCTTCATCACGACCTCCCTCCACGTCTTCACCGACCGCCTGCAGGACCGCTCCCAGGACGAGCGGGGAGCCACGGCCGTCGAGTACGGCCTGCTGGTCGGCCTCATCGCCGTCGTGATCATCGCCGTGGTCGCGGCCCTCGGTGGCCAGCTGAACACGCTGTTCACCTCCGTGCTGACGAAGCTCGGCGGCACGGTCCCGACCGCGGGTTGACCGCCGCCGTCTCCCGGTGCGCCGACCACGCCGCACCGGGAGACACCCCCGGACGACCCGACGAGCACGAGGAGGACGCATGACCCAGCGCACCGAGCGCGGCGCCGCCGCGGTGGAGTTCGCGCTGGTCGTGCCGCTTCTCCTCGTGCTCGTCCTCGGCATCGTCGAGCTGGGCCGGCTCTACCACGTGCAGGCCATGCTCGACGGCGCCGCACGTGAAGGCGTGCGGGCCATGGCGCTCAAGAACGACCCGGCCACAGCACGCGCGGCGACACGCGCTGCCGCGTCCCCCGTGGCCCTGACGGACGGCCAGATCTCCGTGACGCCCACGTCGTGCGCGGGCACGACGGGCGCCAACGCCACGGTCACCGTGACCTCCCACCCGGACCTCCTGACCGGGTTCTTCGACTCCGACATCACGCTCACCGGGAAGGCGACGATGAGATGCCACGGCTGACGAGCGTCCGGGCCCGCCGCCCCACGAGCACGGTCCCCCCGGCGGCCGGCGAGCGCGGCGCCGTCGCCGTGATGACGGCCCTCCTGATGGTCGTCCTCATCGGGTTCGCCGCCATCGCGGTGGACGTGGCCGCGCTGTGGTCGGAGCGGCAGCAGCTGCAGACCGCGGCCGACGCGGCCGCCCTCGCCGTCGCGCAGGACTGCGCCGCCGGCACCTGCGGCACGCCGACCACGACCGCCCGCACGCTCACCACGGCGAACGCGGGGGCCGCTGCCACCGCGGCGGTCGTCGGCGCCCCGCCCACGCCCGGCGGGGGCACCGTCACGGTCAGCACCTCCGGCGTCAGCACCCACTGGTTCGCACCCGTGCTGGGTGTCGACGAGTCGACGGTCTCCGCTCGCGCCACCGCCTCGTGGGGTGGCCCGTCGGCCGGGACCGCGGTGCTGCCGCTGGCCTTCTCGTGGTGCGAGTTCCAGGCGCAGACCGGGGGAGGGCTCCCGTCGGGGACCACCGAGCGCACCATCTTCTTCACCAAGTCCTCCGGCACGTCCTGCACCGGCCCGTCCGGCAACGTCGTCCCCGGCGGGTTCGGGTGGCTGACCGTGAACGCCGGCTCGTGCCGGACGAGCAGCAGCGTGGGCGAGGTCCTGTGGTCGAGCCCGGGGGAGTCCGTGCCCTCGGGGTGCACCACGACCGACTTCGCCGCCGTGCAGGACCAGACCGTGCTGCTGCCGCTCTACGACCAGGCGGGCAGCTCCGGCAGCAACGCCTGGTACCGGCTCTACGGCTACGCCGCCTTCCGCCTCACGGGCTACCACTTCGTCGGCCAGTACTCGTGGAGCGCCGCCGGCACCTGCAAGGGCAACGTCCGGTGCATCCAGGGCTACTTCGTCCGGATCGTCGAGCTGGACGACAGCTTCACCCTGGGCGCCGGTGCCCCCCGCCTGGGCGCGTCCGTCGTCGCGCTCACGAACTGACCCCGCGCCGCCCTCGACGGCGACCGCCCCGCTCTCCTCGTCCCAAGGATCCCGACCGTGAACCGTCGTCTCCTCGCGGCCCTCGTGGCCGTCGTGCTCGCCGTCGTGGGCGGCGTCCTCCTCCTGGGCTACGTCGGCGCCTCCGACAGCCGCGCCATGGCCGGCATGCGGACCACCGACGTGCTCGTGGTCACGGAACCGATCCCGGCGGGCGCCGCCGCCTCGGTCGCGGCCGACCGGGTGACGCTCGAGGAGCTGCCCGCCAAGGCGGTCGCCGACGGCGCCCTCACCTCCCTCGACCAGGTCGCGGGGCAGGAGGTCGTGGCGGACCTCGTGCCCGGGGAGCAGCTCGTCGCCGCGCGCTTCGCCGCCCCGGCGCAGGACGCCGGCCCGCACGTGCCGAAGGGCATGCAGGAGGTGTCGGTGCTGCTCGAGACCCAGCGCGTGGTCGGCAGCACCATCGCGGCGGGCGACACCGTCGGCGTCTTCGTCAGCAAGGACGAGCCGGCCGAGACCCACCTCACCCTGCACAAGGTGCTCGTCACGCGCGTGCAGGGCGGCATCACCCCGGCGGCACCGCAGGACGGGGGCGACGAGACCGCACCACCGCCGACCGCCGCCCCGGAGGGCAGCGTGATGATCACGTTCGCCCTCACGGCGCACGACGCCGAGACGGTGGTCTGGGCGCAGGAGCACGGCCGCATCTGGCTGTCGCTCGAGCCCGCCGACGCCCGGCAGCAGGGCACCCGTACCGTGACCGAGGAGAACGTGGACGAATGAGCAGCCTGGCCCTCCCCGCGGCGAGCCCGCGGGACCGGGACGTGGAGCGTCCCGGCCGCGTCGTCACCGTCCTGTCGCCGAAGGGCGGCGTGGGCAAGACGACGGTCGCGACCAACCTCGCCGTGGGGCTCGCGCTCGCGGAGCCGCACTCCACCGTCCTCGTCGACCTGGACGTCCAGTTCGGCGACGTCGCCAGCGCGCTGGACCTCGCGCCGCAGCACGCGCTCCCGGACGCGGTCCGCGGGGCCGCCACGGGGGACGGGATGGTCCTGAAGACCTTCCTCACCCTCCACCCGGCCACCGGGCTGTCCGTGGTCTGCGGCGTCGACGACCCGGCCGACGCCGACGGTGTCACGGGCGCCGACGTCGACCACCTCCTCGCGGCGCTGGCCGGCGAGTTCCGACACGTAGTCGTGGACACCGCGCCCGGCCTGTCGGAGCACACGCTCGCGGCGCTCGACCGGACCACCGACCCGGTGCTGCTCGCGAGCATGGACGTGCCCGGGGTGCGGGGGCTGCGCAAGGAGCTCGACGTGCTCGACGCCCTCGGCGTGTTCCCGGACGGCCGGTTCGTCGCGATGAACTTCGCCGACCGCGCCAGCGGGCTCTCGCTCGCCGACGTCACCGCCACGCTCGGCACCTCCGTGGACCTCGTGCTGCCTCGGTCGCGCGCGGTGCCGGCGTCGGTGAACCTCGGCGTGCCGGTGCTCCAGAGCGGTGTGCGCGACCCCATCACGAAGCCGCTGCGGTCCCTCGCGGCGCGGTTCACGGACGAGGGGTCGCGCGTGACCGGGCGCCCGCGCGGACGGCACTTCGGAGGACGACGATGAGGCTCAGCGAGCGGCTCGCGCTGGCCGGCCGCGACGCGGCGCCGGCCGGCCCCGCGCCGTCCACCGCGCCGTCCGGGACCCCGCCGACCGCGCCCACCGCCGTGGAGACGGCGGGGCCGGACCCCGCGGACCCGCCGGCGGCCCCGACCTCCTCGGAGGGCCTCGGGAAGCTCAAGGAGAGCGCCTCGACCACCCTCTTCGAGCGGCTCGGCGCGCGCCTGGCCGACCCGACGATGAGCGAGGAGCGGCTGCACGCGCTGGTCCGCGGCGAGCTCAACGCCGTCGTCGAGGAGCAGGACCTGCCCCTCACGGCCGAGCAGCGCCGCCGCCTGGTGTCCGACGTGCAGGACGACGTGCTCGGCCACGGCCCGCTGCAGCACCTCCTCGACGACCCCACCGTGACCGAGATCATGGTCAACGGGCACGACCGCATCTACGTGGAGCAGGACGGACGCCTGCGCCTCACGGAGGCACGCTTCGCCTCCGAGGCGCACCTGCGGCGGATCATCGAGCGGATCGTGTCGCGCGTCGGGCGGCGCATCGACGAGTCGTCCCCGCTCGTCGACGCCCGCCTCGCGGACGGCTCGCGGGTCAACGCGGTCATCCCCCCGCTCACGTTCGGCGGGTCCTCGCTGACGATCCGCAAGTTCGCCAAGGACCCCTTCAAGGTGCACGACCTCCTCCGCTTCGGCACCCTCACGCCCGCGATGGCGGAGCTGCTGCAGGCCTGCGTGGAGGCTCGCCTGAACGTCATCGTCTCGGGCGGCACCGGCACGGGGAAGACGACGCTGCTCAACGTCCTGTCGTCGTTCATCCCCGAGGGCGAGCGCATCGTGACGATCGAGGACGCCGTCGAGCTCCAGCTCCAGCAGGAGCACCTGGTGCGGCTCGAGAGCCGCCCGCCGAACGCCGAGGGCAAGGGCGAGGTCGGCATCCGCGAGCTCGTCCGCAACTCGCTGCGCATGCGGCCCGACCGCATCGTCGTCGGGGAGGTCCGCGGCGGCGAGACCCTCGACATGCTGCAGGCCATGAACACCGGGCACGACGGCTCCCTGTCGACCGTGCACGCGAACTCGCCCCGCGACGCGATCGCGCGCCTCGAGACCCTGGTGCTGATGGCGGGGATGGACCTGCCGCTGCGCGCGATCCGGGAGCAGATCGCGTCGGCGGTCGACGTGGTCATCCAGCTCACGCGCCTGCGCGACGGCTCCCGGCGGGTGACGGCCGTGACCGAGGTGCAGGGCATGGAGGGGCAGACCGTCACGCTGCAGGACGCGTTCCTGTTCGACTACGCCGCCGGGGTCGACGCCGCCTCGGGCCGGTTCCTCGGCGTCCCCGTGCCGACCGGGGTGCGCCCCCGGTTCACGGACCGCTTCGCGGAGCTGGGGATCGCGCTGTCCCCGCACGTCTTCGGCGACGGGGCACCGGGAGGGCGGCGGTGAGCGCGGGGGTGCTGGTCGGCGCGGGCGCCGTGGCGGCCGGGGTGCTGATCATGGTCTACCTGGTGCTGACGCCGTCGGGCCGGCTGCCGCTCGCGCGCCGCCGCCCGGGCGTCGCCGTCGGGCCGGGGCTGCTCGAGCGGACAGCGGCGACCCTCACCGCCGCCCTCGGGTCGGTGCTCCGCCGGCGTGGCGGAGCCGGCGTCGGGGAGGCGCTCGAGCTCGCCGGGATCCGCATGCGGCAGCAGGACGCCGTGTTCCTGCTCCTCGTCGCCCTGGTCTCGATCGCCGGGCTCGGGCTGGTGCTGGTCGGGCCGCTCGCCGGGCTGCTCCTCGCGGTGCTCGTCCCGGTCGGGGCGCGGGCCGGGCTGCGTCTGCGGACCCGGCGGCGGCAGGCCGCCTTCGCCGACCAGCTCGAGGACACGCTCCAGCTCCTGGCCGGTGCGCTGCGCGCCGGGCACAGCCTGCTGCAGGCCCTGGACTCGGTCGCGCGCGAGGCCGAGGAGCCCACCTCGCAAGAGTTCGCGCGCGTGGTGAACGAGACCCGCGTGGGGCGCGACCTCACGCGCACGCTCGCGGAGACCGCCGTGCGCACCGCCAGCCAGGACTTCGACTGGGTCACCCAGGCGATCGCGGTCAACCGTGAGGTCGGGGGCAATCTCGCCGACGTGCTCGACGGTGTCGCCTCGACCATCCGCGAGCGGGGTCAGGTCCGCCGCCAGGTCAAGGCGCTGGCGGCCGAGGGCAAGCTCTCGGCGATCGTCCTCATGGCCCTGCCGGTCTGCGCCGCCGGGTTCCTCTCGGTGGCCAACCCGGGCTACGTCGCAGGCTTCACCAGCAGCCCGCTCGGCCTGGCCATGCTGGGGGCTGCGCTCGTCATGATGCTGGTGGGCGGCCTGTGGCTGCGCAAGACCGTCCGCATCCGTTGGTAGAGGGGTCGACATCATGACACCTGTGACGCTGGTCGCCGTCGGGGCGCTGAGCGTGTCCGTCGGCCTGCTCGCCTGGCTCGTGCTCGACCCGGCGCGGCACGACCGCCGGCGCGTCGTGGCCAACCTGCGGCGGGGGCTCGACCCTGCCGCGTCGTCCGCGGCGTCGGACCCCGCCGGGACGACCCGCCCGGGAGCCCCGGCCGGCCTGCACCGCCTGGTGCAGCTCGTGACGCCGCCGGGCGCTGCCCGCCGCCTGGACCGGCTGCTGTCGCGGGCGGGCCGGCCCCCGGGGTGGCCGCTCCAGCGCCTGCTGGGCGCGAAGGTGGTCCTCGCCGGCGTCGCCGGGGGCGCCGGTCTCCTCTACGCGGACGCCGTCGACGGCGCGCTCCCGGTGCTCCTCGCGCTGGTCGTGACCGTCGGCGCGTACTTCCTGCCGGAGCTGCTCCTGCACAGCAGGGGGCAGGAACGCGCCAGGACGATCGGGACGGAGCTGGCGGACACGCTCGACCAGATGACCATCGCGGTCGAGGCAGGGCTGGGGTTCGAGGCGGCCATGGCGCGGGCGGGGGAGACGGGCAAGGGGCCGCTGGCGGAGGAGCTCGTCCGCACCCTGCAGGACGTCCGGATGGGGCTGGCCCGCCGCCAGGCCTACGAGGCGCTGGCGCAGCGCGCCGACGTGCCGGACCTGCGCCGGTTCGTCCGGGCGGTGATCCAGGCCGACGCCTACGGCATCGCGATCGCCGACGTCCTGCGCACGCAGGCGGCGGAGATGCGGCTGAAGCGCCGGCAGCGGGCGGAGGAGAAGGCGATGCAGATCCCCGTCAAGGTCGTGTTCCCCCTCATGCTCTGCATCCTGCCCGTGCTGTTCATCGTCCTGCTGGGGCCGGCGGTGCTCACGGCCATGCAGACGTTCTCCTGACGTGCCGTCCGTCCGGACCGCAGGACGTCACCCGTTCTTCAGCCGCACGGGGGGTTCAGGAGGGTCGTCGCGCGGGTAACCTGGTCTCGGGGGTGCGCTACCGGCAGAATGCGCCGTTGCGTAAGTTTGCAGATTAGGCAATATCACCGATTCGGAGAGATCGGGTACGGTATCGCCATGAGCGCGACGGAGACCGCCGTGGATGCACCCGAGATCGGCCTGAGGGAACTCAAGAAGCAGATGACGCACGCGGCGATCGCGCACTCTGCCTTCCGTCTGACGCTCGAGAAGGGCATCGACCAGGTCACGATCGAGGAGATCGCGCGGGACGCCGTCGTCTCGACGCGCACCTTCTCCAACTACTACTCCTCCAAGGAGGAGGCGGTGGTGTCGGCGGGCTGGGAGGACCGGGGGCAGCTGCTGGCGGCGTTCGCGGCGGCCGTGCAGGAGGCTCCGCCGCTGCAGGCGCTGTGCCGGGTGCTCTCCGACCTCTTCGAGAGCCGCACCGCGGAGCAGCTGGACCACTCGCTCCAGCTCCTGGAGCTCGTCGAGCGCCACCCGTCGTTGATGCAGGCGCAGGTCGCGCGGTTCGCCTCGATCGAGGCCGACCTGCGCGAGGCCGTCGCGGCGCACACCGGCACGGACGTGGAGGCCGACATGTACCCCTGGCTCGTCGCGGCGGCCGCGATGGCCGGGCTGCAGGCGGCGCTGCGGCTGTGGGCGCCGTCGGGGCGCGGGGTCGACCACCTCGTGGAGCTCATCCAGGAGGCGTTCAACCAGGTCAGCGCGGGGCTGCCCGTCCCTGCCCGCTGAGGCCTGCCTGCCGCAGCGCGGCCTCGATCGTGCCGGCGACGCCGTCCTCGTCGTTGCCGGGCACGACGGCGTCCGCGCAGGCGAGGACGTCCGGGTGGGCGTTGGCGACGGCGTGCCCGCGTCCCGCCCAGCGCAGCATCAGCAGGTCGTTGGGCATGTCGCCGAACGCCCACACGTCGCGGGCGTCGACGCCGAGGCGTGCGCACCACCGGGCAAGCGCGACGTCCTTGGTCACGCCCGGCGGCAGGAGCTCGGCGAGGCCCGCGGCCCCCGAATAGTGCAGCTCGGCACGGTCGCCGACGACGCCGCGCACGCGGTCGAAGAACGCGTCCTGCGCGGCGTCGCGGACGTCCCCGCGCTGCACCACGCCGAAGCCCTGCACCGGCGTGCCCGGGCGGACGGCGAGGAGCTTGGCGACCGCCCCGTCCGCCGGGCGGAGCGACTCCTCGACGGGGACGGCGCGCAGGGCACGGTCGAGGTCCGGCTCCCCGTCGGGGAACCAGGGGTCGAAGGCGGGGCCGCGGGCGGTCTCGACCGCCAGCCCCACGCCGGGCACGACGCCGCGCAGCTCCGCGACGAGGTCGCGCACCACCCCCTCGTCGAACCCGCAGGTGTCGACGGCCTGCCCGCTCGCCAGGTCCCACACCGCGGCGCCGCCGAGGCAGATGACGCGCCCGTGCCCGCCGACCAGGTCGGCGAGGACGTCCAGCCAGCGCGGCGGCCGCGCGGTGACGAAGACGACCTCCGTGCCCGCCGCCTCCGCGGCGTGCAGGACCTGCCGCGTCCGTCCCGAGACCGTGCCGTCCGAGCGCAGCAGCGTGCCGTCCAGGTCCGTCGCGACGACGCGCGGCAGCCCTGCCCGAGCGCCCGAAGGGGCCCCGGTGCTCACCTGTCGGTGACGGGTCGCGGGTGCATGGTGGTCGATGCCGCTTCCTCGGACGGGCTACCGGTAGTTGACGAACTGGAGCGCGACGTCCAGGTCGGCGCCCTTGAGCAGGGCGATGACGGCCTGCAGGTCGTCGCGCGACTTGCTGGTCACGCGCACCTCGTCGCCGGTGATCTGCGTCTTGACGGCCTTGGGGCCCTCGTCCCGGATGATCTTGGTGATCTTCTTGGCGCTCTCGCCGGCGAGGCCCTCCTTGAGGGAGCCCGCGAGCCGGTACACCTTGCCGGACGACTCCGGCTCCTTGTCGCCGGTGTCGAAGGCCTTGAGCGAGACGCCGCGCTTGATGAGCTTGGTCTGGAAGACGTCGAGGGCGGCGAGCACCCGCTCGGCGGAGTTCGCCTCGATGACGATCGTCTCCTGGCCGCTCCACGCGATGGACGCGCCCACGCCCTTGAAGTCGTAGCGCTGGGAGATCTCCTTGACGGACTGGTTGAGCGCGTTGTCCACCTCCTGGCGGTCCACCTTGCTCACGATGTCGAACGACGAGTCGGCCATGACGGTCTCCTTCGGCTCGGTGTCAGGGTTCGGGGACCACCGTAGTGCGTGCGGCCCCGGCCAGGCGGGCGACGCGGGCCTGCCGGCTCCCGTCGACGGTGAGGATCACCAGCGCCACCCACACCAGCACGAAGCCCGCCCAGCGGGTGGGCGGCATGTGCTCGCCGAACACGAGCAGGCCGAGCAGGAACTGCAGCACGGGCGTGAGGTACTGCAGCATCCCGACCACCGACAGCGGCAGCCGGCGCGCAGCTGCGGAGAACAGCAGCAGCGGCAGGCCGGTGACGACGCCGCACGCCGCGAGGAGCAGCGCGTGGCCGGTGCCCTCGGTCGTGAACGTGCCGGCCCCGGTGGCCCCGAGCCAGCCGAGGTACGCGAGGGCGAACGGGGTGGCGACAGCGGTCTCCGCCGCGAGCCCGGGCAGGGCGCCGACGCCGCGTCCGACGCGGTTCTTCACCAGCGAGTAGAGGCCGAACGCGCCCGCCAGCACGAGGGCGATCCACGGCAGCCCGCCCACGCCCGTGGAGATGACCACCACGGCGGCGGCCCCGAAACCGAGGGCGACCCACTGCGCCACGCGCAGCCGTTCGCGCAGCACGAGCACCCCGAGCAACACGGTGAGCAGGGGGTTGATGAAGTACCCGAGGGCAGCGTCGAGCACGTGGTCGCTGAGGACGGCGTACACGTAGGTCGTCCAGTTCACGACGATGAGCACCGACGCGAGCGCGAGCGCGGCCATGGTGCGGCCGCTGCGCAGCACGGCGACGAACGACCCGAACGTCCGCGTGACGAGGAGCAGCACCACGCAGAACACGAGGCTCCACACCACGCGGTGGGCGATGATCTCCACCGGGCCGGCAGGCTCCAGCAGCGGGAAGAACAGGGGCATGGCGCCCCACAGCACGAACGCCGAGAGCCCGAGCGGCAGGCCCCAGCGGTCGGGGGAGGAGGGGGTCGTCACCGCCTCACCGTAGCGGGGGGCGGGCGGGGTGACGCGGGCCACCGCGCGACGATTTCCGCAGACGCCGTCGGGGGCGTTATGGTTCTACCCGCGAGCTCGTCTGCGAGCCCGCACGGCAGGTTGCCCGAGCGGCCAAAGGGATCTGACTGTAAATCAGACGGCTCAGCCTTCGGGGGTTCGAATCCCTCACCTGCCACCTCGACGGACGGGGCGCCACCCCTGGGTGGTGCCCCGTCCGACGTCCGGAGAAGGTCCTCGCGACCCCGGTGCACGGTGTGATCGAGCGGGTGTCCCGCGGATTTCGCCAGGTGCCGCGAGCCGTGTAGAGTCTTCTCCGCTGCCCCGATAGCTCAGTCGGCAGAGCGTCTCCATGGTAAGGAGAAGGTCAAGGGTTCGATTCCCTTTCGGGGCTCTGTGACAAAGGCGCGGGGCCGCCCCCTGAAACGGGCGGCGGTCTCGCGTTCCGTCACGCGCGGCGGGGTAGCTCAGCTGGTCAGAGCGCACGACTCATAATCGTGAGGTCGCGGGTTCGAGCCCCGCCCTCGCTACCGCCAACATCACGGTACGACGGCCGGCGTCGGACCGGCCTGTTCCTTGACGCACGTGGCGCCTTCCGGGGGCGCGAGAGGTGACACACCATGGCTTCCAAGAGCGCGGACGTCCGCCCGAAGATCACGCTCGCCTGCGTGGACTGCAAGGAGCGGAACTACATCACGAAGAAGAACCGCCGTAACGACCCTGACCGTCTTGAGCTGGCGAAGTTCTGCCCGCGCTGCGGCGAGCACACGGCGCACCGCGAGACCCGCTGACGCGACCGCGGTCGACACGACCCCTGACCGACGTGGCGAACCCCGACTTCGCTGGCCGTGAGTACGCGGCCACCGCTCCCTACAGCGTGGGGCGCGAGAAGCTCCGTGAGTTCGCGTCCGCCGTCGGTGCCCTGGACCCCGCGCACCACGACCTCGTGGCGGCGCGGGGTCTCGGCTATCCGGACCTCGTCGCTCCGCCCACGTTCGCGGTCGTCGTCGCCCAGCGGGCCGAGGGGCAGTACGTGCAGGACCCGGAGGCGGGGATCGACTTCTCGCGCGTGGTCCACGCGGACGAGAAGTTCGTGCACCACCGGCCGATCGTCGCGGGCGACGAGCTGGTGACGGTGCTGCACGTCGACTCGGTGACGGAGCGTGCCGGCATCGCCATGGTGACCACCCGGTGCGAGATCTTCGCGATCTCCGGCGACGGGTCCGAGGACGCGACGCGCGAGCCGGTCGCCACGGTCTCCTCGAGCCTCGTGATCCGCGGAGAGGACTCCTGATGGCCCGCCCCGTCCTCGCCGAGCTGTCCGTCGGTGACGTCGTCGCCACCGGCACCGTCGAGCTCGACCGCGCCCGGCTCGTGCGCTACGCCGGCGCCAGCGGCGACTTCAACCCGATCCACTGGGACGAGTCCTTCGCCACGGAGGTCGGGCTCCCCGGCGTCATCGCCCACGGGATGCTCACCATGGGCTCCGTCGTCGGCGTCGTGACCGACTGGGCAGGGGACCCGGGCGCCGTCGTGGCCTACCAGACCCGCTTCACCAAGCCGGTCCCGGTCCCGCTCCGCGGGACGACCGCCGTCGAGGTCTCCGCCGCGATCGGGGCGATCGACGCCGAGGCGGGCACGGTCCGCGTCGACCTCACGGTGACCCACGAGGGCGCCAAGGTGCTCGGCCGGTCGCAGGCGACCGTCCGCCTCTCCTGAGGCCACCGAAGACCCACGGAAGACCCGCCGAAGACCCCACCGGGACGGCCCGAGAGGGCCCGGCGACACGTCGCGCGTCCGCAGGACGAGATTTTTTACGGTTATCACTTCTCATGAAACGTGATTTCACGGTTCGATGACGTGGTGCGCCCCGAGCGCACTCCGTCCTCGAGAGGAGCACTCCCCGTGAGATCCGTACGACGACGCACCACCGGGCTGGCTGCCGTCGGCCTGCTCGTCCCCCTGGTCACCATCCCTGCCCTCACCGCGGGGGCCGGTCCTTCCACCACACCGTCCTCCGACGTGAGCTGCGACGCCGTCGTCGCGGCGCCGGACCAGGAGTCCGCGTTCGCGGCCGCGAGCGACGCCACCGGGGTCCCGGCCGACCTGCTCAAGGCTGTCTCCTACATGGAGTCCCGCTGGGACCAGCACGCCGGCACGCCCAGCGCCGACGGCGGCTACGGCCTGTTCAACCTGCTCGACCACGCGCCCGCGACGCCTGACGGGGCCGGCAAGGATGCCACGCCCCGCGCCGCCGTCAGCGAGCTCGACCGCGCCGCCACCCTGACCGGGCTGCGGGCCGCGGAGCTGAAGTCCGACGCGGCGGCCAACACCTGCGGCGCGGCCGCCCTGCTCGCCTCCTACCAGAAGTCGGCCGGTCAGGGCACGGGCGGCTCGCTCGCCACGTGGGAGACGGCCGTCTCGCAGATGAGCGACAGCCCGGCGTTCGCCGACCGCGTGTTCGCCACGCTGCGCCGGGGCGAGAGCCGCACCACCGACGACGGCGGGCGGGTCACCCTCGCGGCCCAGCCCGCCGCCGTGCTGCCCGACGCGGCCACCGCCGCGGCGAGCGACCCGGGCGCGGACTGCCCGGCCGACCTGGGGTGCGACTGGCTCCCCGCGCCGTACGAGAAGGGCAGCCCGAACCTGCCGGACAGCACCGGCAACTACGGCAACCACGACCAGGCCGACCGCACCGGCGAGGGCGGCCCGTCGATCGACTACATCGTCATCCACGACACCGAGGGCGGTTACACCGGGAGCGTCAACCTGGTCCTGGACCCCACCTACCTCGCGTGGAACTACACGGTGCGGTCCTCCGACGGGCACGTGGCCAACCACCTCGAGCCGGACGACGTGGGCTGGCACGCGGGCAACTGGTACATGAACATGCACTCGATCGGCATCGAGCACGAGGGCTGGGCCGGGACGGCGGGCTGGTTCACGGAGGCGATGTACCAGCAGTCCGCGGAGCTGGTGCGCTACCTCGGCGAGGAGTACGACGTCCCGCTGGACCGCGCGCACGTCATCGGGCATGACCAGATCCCCGGCATCCTGCCCGGCTCCACGAAGAGCGTGCACTGGGACCCGGGCCCGTACTGGGACTGGGACCACTACTTCGAGCTCCTGGGGGCGCCGATCGGCGGCGGCCTGAGCCCGACGACGGACGTCGCGCCCGGCGACGTCGTCGAGGTGGTCGCCGGCTACGACGACAACGCCAACCCGATCACCGGCTGCCAGCAGGCCTCGCCGGGTTCGGGGGAGTGCGTGCCGGGGGCCGGCACCAACTTCGCCGTGGCCTACCAGCAGCCGTCCCTCGACGCGCCGTACGCCCGCGACCCCGGCTGGAAGCCGAACGGTGCGGCGGGCACGACCTACGCCAGCGACATCAGCGCCCGCGTCACCTCGGGCCAGAAGCTCGTCGTCGCGCAGGTGCAGGGTGACTGGCTCGGCGTGTGGTGGGCGGGCTCCCTGGCCTGGCTGCACAACCCGGCCGACCGGCCGGTCGTCGTGCCGAGCACGGGCAAGACCGTGACGGTGAAGGGCGACAAGGCGGCCGCGATCTACGGCCGCGCCTACCCCGAGGCGGCCGCGTACGCGCCGTACCCGGGCATCACCCCGCAGGCCGTGACCCCGATCGAGTACACCATCGGCGTCGACCAGAGCTATGTGGTCTCCGACGACACCGTGACGACCGACTACTACAACGCCAAGTCGTTCGACGGCTCGATCCCTGACGACCGCACGGACGTGCGGGGGCAGGACGTCTACTACCAGCTCTGGTACGCCCACCGGCAGGTGTTCACCCGCGCTGCCGACGTCGTCCTCCACGACCCCGTGGTGACCGACGTCGAGGGCCCGAGCATCGAGGGTGCGCCCGAGATCGGCAAGTGGCTGACCGTGGACACCGGGCAGTACCTGCCCGGGTCGGACGACACGACGGTCGAGGTGCAGTGGCTGCGGGACGGTACGGCGGTGCCCGGAGCGACGGGTGCCCGCTACCACGTCACCGGTCGTGACCGTGGCGCGGACCTCTCGGTCGAGGTGACCGTGTCGGCGCCGGGGTACACCTCGGCGACGTTCACGGCCGACGCCACCGGTCCGGTGGTGCCGCACTGACCGCTCTGCTGACAGGTCCGCTGACAGGTCTGCCGAAGTAGCACGGGCCTCGCCGAGGTAGTGGAATCCACTACCTCGG
>NZ_JBSHCR010000008.1:0-102912 GCF_053615895.1 Isoptericola sp. NPDC055881 | reverse complement strand
CTGTCGAGGATTCCCGCCCTTTTCGTACCCACAGCGAGGTCAGAGCTCGCGTTCGCGGCGGTGGTCCCACGGCTCGGCCCACCCGAGCCGTCGGAAGGCGGCGTCGAGGATGCCGGCGGTGAACCCCCACACCAGGTGGGGCACTCCGGCGGCGTCCAGGACCTCGAACCCCGGCCCGCGCCAGGTGCGGCCGCCGCGCCGCAGCACGGTCGTCACGCGGTGAGCCGGGTCGAGCAGGTCCGCGACCGGGGCGCGGAAGACGTGCGCGGACTCGGCGACGTCGACCACGCGGACGGGGGTGGGTCGCGCCCACCACGCCAGCACCGGCGTGACGAGGTGGTTGCTCACCGGCATGGGGAGCTGCGCGAGGGTGCCGAGCACCTCGACGCCGCCGGTGTCGAGGCCCGTCTCCTCGACCGCCTCGCGCAGCGCGGCGTCGACCGGCGTCTCGCCGTCCTCCGCCCGTCCGCCCGGGAAGGCGACCTGCCCGGCGTGCGAGCGCAGGGTGGCGGCCCGCTCCAGGAGCAGCACGTCCAGGTCCTGCGCGACGGCGAGGGCTCGCGCGTCGTGGTCCGCCGCCAGGTCGTCGAGCACGCCGAAGAGCACGAGGACGGCCGCGGGGCGCGCCGACGCCGCGTCGACCTCGCCCCGCGCCAAGCCCCAGTCGGACAGGAAGGCCCCGTCCGCGGCCAGCTCGACGAGCTGGTCGCGGGCGGCGCGGGCGCCGTGCCCCGGGGTCGTCACCGCGTCACCAGCTCGTGGCGACCGGCATGCCCTCGGCGTAGCCCGCTGCGGACTGCACGCCCACCAGCGCGCGCTCGTGGAACTCCGCCAGCGTGCGCGCCCCGGCGTAGGTGCAGCTCGAGCGCAGGCCGGACGTGATCTCGTCCAGCAGGTCCTCCACCCCGGGTCGGCGCGGGTCGAGGTACATCTTCCCGGTGGAGATGCCCTCCTCGTACAGCGCCTTGCGCGCCCGGCCGAAGGCGGAGCCCGCCCCGGCGGTGCGGGCGGCCACCGCGCGGGCGGACGCCATGCCGAACGAGTCCTTGTACAGGCGGCCCGTGCCGTCGTCGTGCAGGTCGCCCGGCGACTCGTAGGTGCCGGCGAACCAGGACCCGACCATCACCTGCGACGCCCCCGCGGCCAGCGCGAGCGCGACGTCGCGCGGGTGCCGCACGCCGCCGTCGGCCCACACGTGCTTGCCGAGCTCGCGGGCGGCGGCCGCGCACTCCAGCACGGCCGAGAACTGCGGGCGCCCCACGGCGGTCTGCATGCGGGTGGTGCACATCGCGCCCGGGCCCACGCCCACCTTGAGGATGTCGGCGCCGGCGGCGACGAGGTCGCGCACCCCGTCGGCCGTGACGACGTTGCCCGCGACGACCGGCACCTGCGGGTCGACGGACCGCACGGCCTCCAGGGCCTGCAGCATCTTGGACTGGTGCCCGTGCGCGGTGTCGACGACCAGCACGTCCACGCCGGCGTCGAGGAGCTCGCGCGTCTTGGCCGCGACGTCGCCGTTGATGCCGACCGCCGCGCCGATCCGCAGGCGGCCCGCGGCGTCCAGCGCCGGGCGGTACACGGAGGAGCGGACGGCGCCCTTGCGGGTGAGCACGCCCGCGAGCACGCCGTCGCGGATCACGGGGGCCAGGTGGATCTTCGCGGCGTGCATCCGCTCGAACGTGGCCTCGAGGCCGTCGGCCTCCAGCTGGGCGGCGTCGAGCGCGACGACGTCGTCCGACATCACCTGGTGCACCTGCGCAAAGCGGTCCACGGCGGCGCAGTCGCCCTCGGTGACGACGCCGACGGGCTTGCCGTCCTGGACGACGACCGCGGCACCGTGCGCGCGCTTGCCCAGCAGCGTGAGCACGGTGGACACGGTGTCGGTCGGCCCCACGACCACGGGCGTCTCGATGATCGGGTCCTTGGACTTCACGTCCGCGACGACGTCGGCGACGACGTCCACGGGGATGTCCTGCGGGATGATCGCGATGCCGCCGCGGCGCGCGACCGTCTCCGACATGCGGCGGCCCGCCACGGCCGTCATGTTCGCCACCACCACGGGGATCGTGGTGCCGGTGCCGTCGTCCGAGGCGAGGTCGACGTCGAAGCGGCTGGTCACGTCCGAGCGGGACGGGACCATGAAGACGTCGCCGTAGGTGAGGTCGGTGGTGGGCTGCTGCCCGTCGAGAAAGCGCACAGGTGTCCCCTGAGAAGTGTGCCGAGGGAGGGTCGTCCGTCCCTCGAACGCTCGCCGGCGGTCACGTGTTCCCGTCGGCAGGGTCGAAACTACCCCGTGCGGCGACCGCGCGTGGCGGGGGACGGACCGCGAGGCGGCGCCGACCACCGGTGCAGACCGCCTAGAGTGGTGTGGCTATGAACGGGGAGGAACGCATGAGCCTGCTGAGCAGCATCGGCTCGCCCGAGGACGTCCGCCGGCTGTTGCCGGAGCAGACGACACAGCTCGCGGCGGAGATCCGGGCGTTCCTGGTCGACCAGGTGTCGCGGACGGGTGGCCATCTCGGGCCCAACCTGGGCGTCGTCGAGCTGACGATCGCCCTCCACCGCGCCTTCGAGTCGCCGCGGGACACCCTCGTGTTCGACACCGGGCACCAGGCGTACGTGCACAAGCTCCTCACGGGGCGGCAGGACTTCTCGGCGCTGCGCAAGGCCGGCGGCATGTCCGGCTACCCGTCGCGCGCCGAGTCGGAGCACGACGTCGTCGAGAACTCGCACGCCTCGACGGCCCTGTCGTGGGCCGACGGCATCGCCAAGGCCAACACCGTCCAGGGCCGCCCGGACAGGCACGTCGCCGCCGTCATCGGCGACGGCGCCCTCACCGGCGGCATGGCGTGGGAGGCCCTCAACAACATCGCGGCGTCCCAGGACCGGCGCCTGGTGATCGTCGTCAACGACAACGGCCGGTCCTACTCGCCCACCATCGGCGGCGTCGCGAACCACCTGCACACGCTGCGCACCACCCGCGGCTACGAGGCGTTCCTGTCGTGGGGCAAGCGCACCCTGCACCGCACCGGTGCTCCCGGGCGCTTCGCCTACGACTGGCTGCACGGGCTGAAGAAGGGCCTCAAGGACGTCGTCGCGCCGCAGGGCATGTTCGAGGACCTCGGCCTGAAGTACATCGGCCCGGTCGACGGGCACGACGTCACGGCCATGGAGCACGCCCTGCGGCGCGCCCGCGCCTACGGCGGCCCCGTCATCGTCCACGCGATCACGGAGAAGGGCCGCGGGTACACCCCGGCCGAGCAGGACGTCGCCGACCGCTTCCACGCCGTCGGGCAGATCCACCCGGAGACCGGCCTGCCCGTCGCGCCGTCGCGGTTCGGCTGGACGAAGGTCTTCGCCGACGAGATCGTGAAGATCGGCCGCGACCGGCCCGACGTCGTCGCGATCACGGCGGCGATGCTGCACCCGGTGGGCCTCGCCCCGTTCGCGCAGGAGTTCCCGGCACGCACGTTCGACGTCGGCATCGCGGAGCAGCAGGCCGCGACGTCGGCGGCCGGCATGGCGTTCGCCGGGCTGCACCCCGTGGTCGCCGTCTACGCCACCTTCCTCAACCGCGCCTTCGACCAGGTGCTCATGGACGTCGCCCTGCACCGCGCCGGCGTGACCTTCGTCCTGGACCGCGCCGGCGTCACCGGCGACGACGGGGCCAGCCACAACGGAATGTGGGACATGGCGATGCTGCGGATCGTGCCGGGCCTGCGCCTGGCGGCGCCGCGCGACGAGCCCACGCTGCGGGCGGCGCTGCGCGCCGCGGTGGACGTCGACGACGCCCCGACCGTCGTGCGCTACCCCAAGGGCGCGCTGTCCGACCCCGTGCCTGCCGTCGAGGAGCTCGACGGCGTGGACGTCGTCGCGCGGCACACGCCGGGCGCGGGTGCCGCCGCGGCGGGCACGAAGGTCCTCGTGGTCGGCGTGGGGTCCATGGTGGGCACGGCGCTCGCGGCGGGGGAGTCGCTGGCCGCCCACGGGCTGACCGTCGACGTCGTCGCGCCCACGTGGGTGCTCCCGGTGCCCGAGGCGCTGGTGAAGCTCGCGGGCGAGCACGACCTCGTCCTCACGATCGAGGACGGCGTGGTCGACGGCGGCGTCGGCGCCATGACCGCGCAGCGGGCGGGGGAGCAGGGCGTGCGCACGCCGTTCGTGCACGTCGGCCTGCCGGTCGCGTTCCTCGACCATGCGAGCCGGGACCAGGTCCTCACCCAGCAGCGCATGCGGGCCGAGGACGCCGTGCGGGACACGCTCGCCGCGCTCGCGCGCGACTGAGCGCGCCGCGACGGACCCCGGCGGGACCGGCAGGCGCGGGTCTGGCCCGGGCCGCTAGCCTCCGGTCATGATCTGGTTGCTCGACCTCGACAACACCCTGGTGGGCCGCGCGGAGGCGTTCGAGGCCTGGGCGTCGCAGGAGGTCCGCGGGGCCGGCGGCACCCCCGACGACCTCGCCGCCGTCCTCGCCGTCGACGAGGGGGGTCACGGTTCCAAGGAGGCGCTCGCCCGCGTCCTGATCGCCCGCCTCGGCTGGGACGCCGACGTCCCCGCCGCGATCGAGCGGTTCCGGGCCGGCATCCTCGACCGTGTGCGCGCCTACGACGGCGTGCTGTTCTCGCTCGACGTGCTGCGGGGCGCCGGGCACCCCGTGGCGATCGTGACCAACGGGACGTCGGCCCAGCAGCGCGGCAAGATCGCGCGCTGCGGCCTCGAGGCGCACGTCGACGCGATCGTCGTCTCCGAGGAGGAGGGCGTCGCGAAGCCCGACCCGCGCCTGCTCGAGATCGCGTTGGAGCGGCTCGGCGCCGTGGGTGTCGACAGGCGTCAGGTCTGGATGGTCGGCGACGCGGGGCACGCCGACGTCGCGGCGGGCCGGGCGGCGGGCACCCGCACGGCGTGGGTGTCGCACGGCCGCTCGTGGGACGGCCCGGACCGGCCGGACGTCGTCGCCCCCACCACCCGGGAGGCGCTCGCGCTCGCGGCCTCTCCGCCCGGCGCGGTCCTGGACTGACCTTCGGCGGGTGCCGGCGGTGTCTGCGACGTCACACTCCTCGGCATCGCTTGTGAAGGCTTTCACGAATAGGCTGTGGTCATACCTCAAGGAGGGCACATGACCACCGACGCGGCACCCACCACGACCAGCGCCTGGACCGGCTTCGCACCCGGACCCTGGTGCGACGGCATCGACGTCCGGGACTTCATCCAGCGCAACTACACCCCGTACACCGGCGACGACCGGTTCCTCGCGGGGCCGACGGCGCGCACCACCGGCGTGTGGGAGAAGCTCTCGGCGATGTTCCCCGTCGAGCGCGAGAAGGGCGTCTACGACGTCGACCCGCACACCCCGGCGGGCATCACCGCGCACGGGCCCGGCTACATCGACCGCGACGCGGAGCTGGTGGTCGGCCTGCAGACCGACGCCCCGCTCAAGCGCGCGATCATGCCGAACGGTGGCTGGCGCATGGTCGAGGGCGCCCTCGAGACGTACGGCTACCCGGTCGACGCAGACCTGCGGAAGGTGTTCACGGAGTACCGCAAGACCCACAACCAGGGCGTCTTCGACGTGTACCCGCCGTCGGTCCGGGCCGCGCGCAGCTCCCACATCATCACCGGCCTGCCCGACGCCTACGGCCGCGGCCGCATCATCGGCGACTACCGCCGCGTCGCCCTGTACGGCGTCGACCAGCTGGTCGCCGCGAAGAAGGTCGACAAGCTCGGCCTCGACGTCCAGCCCTTCAGCGAGTCCGTGGCGCGCGAGCGCGAGGAGCACGCCGAGCAGATCCGCGCGCTCGGCGAGCTCAAGGAGATGGCCGCGTCCTACGGGTACGACATCTCGGGCCCGGCGACCACGGCCCGCGAGGCGGTGCAGTGGCTCTACTTCGGCTACCTCGCCGCGGTGAAGGAGCAGAACGGCGCCGCGATGTCCCTCGGGCGCACGTCGACCTTCCTCGACGTGTTCATCGAGCGTGACCTGCAGGCCGGGCGCCTCACCGAGCCCGAGGCGCAGGAGATCGTCGACGACTTCGTCATCAAGCTGCGCATCGTGCGCTTCCTGCGCACCCCGGAGTACGACGCCCTGTTCTCCGGCGACCCGACGTGGGTCACCGAGACCATCGGCGGCATGGGGGAGGACGGCCGCCCGCTCGTCACCAAGAACTCGTTCCGCTTCCTGCAGACCCTGTACAACCTGGGCCCCGCGCCGGAGCCGAACATGACCGTCTTCTGGAGCCCGCGCCTGCCCCGCGGCTTCAAGGACTTCTGCGCGAAGGTGTCGATCGACACGTCGGCCGTGCAGTACGAGTCGGACGAGCAGATCCGCCCGGCCTGGGGCGACGACGCCGCCATCGCCTGCTGCGTCTCGCCGATGGCCGTCGGCAAGCAGATGCAGTTCTTCGGCGCGCGCGTCAACCTCGCCAAGGCGCTGCTGTACGCGATCAACGGCGGCAAGGACGAGGTGACGGGCAAGCAGGTCTCGCCCGCGTTCCCCGGCGTCACACCGGGCCTCCCGCTCGACTACGACGACGTGCGGGCCCGCTTCGACCGCACCATGGACTGGCTCGCCGAGACGTACGTGGAGGCGCTCAACTGCATCCACTGGTCGCACGACAAGTACGCGTACGAGCGGCTCGAGATGGCCCTGCACGACAAGGACGTGCTGCGCACCATGGCCTGCGGCATCGCCGGGCTGTCCGTCGCGGCGGACTCCCTGTCGGCCATCCGGCACGCCACCGTGGTCCCGGTGGCCGACGAGCGCGGCATCGTCGTGGACTACGAGATCGACGGCGACTACCCCGCCTACGGCAACGACGACGACCGGGTCGACGCCATCGCCGTCGAGCTCGTCGAGTCGTTCATGGCCAAGATCCGCAGCCACCGGACGTACCGCGACGCCGTGCCCACCCAGTCGGTGCTGACCATCACGTCCAACGTGGTCTACGGCAAGGCCACCGGGAACACCCCGGACGGCCGCCGCGCGGGCGAGCCGTTCTCGCCCGGCGCCAACCCGATGAACGGCCGGGACACTCACGGCATGCTCGCCTCGGCCCTGTCCGTCGCCAAGCTGCCCTACGACCAGGCGCAGGACGGCATCTCGCTGACCAACACCGTCGTCCCGTCCGGCCTCGGTCGCACCCGCGAGGAACAGGTCGCCAACCTCGCCGGCCTGCTCGACGCCTCCGTCGGCGCCGACGGCTACCACATGAACGTCAACGTCCTCGTGCGCGAGACCCTCGAGGACGCGATGGAGCACCCGGAGAAGTACCCGCAGCTGACCATCCGCGTCAGCGGCTACGCGGTGAACTTCGTGCGGCTGACCCGCGAGCAGCAGCTGGACGTGCTGTCGCGGACCTTCCACGGGGGGCTCTGACATGACTGCCGGCCCGGTGCTGCTGGACGCCCCCTCCCGGCGCCGGGCCGGCGCCGGCCTGCGCGGGATCGAGACCGTCGACCCCAGCGACGTCGACCGGTCCGACCGCCTGGCGCTGATGCGCTCGGGCGAGCTCGGCTCGGTGCACTCCTGGGAGCTCGTGACCGCCGTGGACGGCCCCGGCACCCGGCTGACGGTCTTCCTCAGCGGCTGCCCGCTGCGGTGCCTGTACTGCCACAACCCGGACACGCTCGCGATGAAGGACGGCGAACCCGTCCTGGCGCAGGAGCTGCTGGCCCGCGTGGCCCGGTACCGGGGGATCTTCTCCGCGACCGGGGGCGGCCTCACCCTCTCGGGCGGCGAGGTGCTCATGCAGCCCGCCTTCGCCGCCCGGGTGCTGCGCGGCGCCAAGGAGCTCGGGGTGCACACCACCCTCGACACCTCCGGCTTCCTCGGCGCGAACGCCACCGACGCCATGCTCGACGACACCGACCTCGTGCTCCTGGACATCAAGGCGGGGGACGAGGACACCTACCGCCGCGTCACGGGGCGCTCGCTGGCCCCCACGCTCCGGTTCGGCCGCCGGCTCGCCGAGCGCGGCGTGCGCGTGTGGGTGCGGTTCGTGCTCGTCCCCGGCCTCACCGACGCCCCCGAGAACGTGGCCGCCGTCGCCCGGCACGCCGCCGACATCGAGGCTGCGCGGCCGGGCACCGTGGAGCGGGTCGAGGTGCTCCCGTTCCACCAGATGGCCCGCGACAAGTGGGCGGAGCTCGGCCGCGCCTACGAGCTCGAGGCCACGCAGCCGCCCACCCCCGAGGCGACCGAGGCCGTGCGCGAGGTCTTCCGGTCCCACGGCCTCACGACCTACTGACCAGCTGGCGCGGAGGGCGCCCGGGTGCCTGTCGAGGCGCGGCGGGCAGCCGCCCTCGCTAGCGTGTGGGCATGACGACGACGCCTGGCGACACCCCGCTGCGCCCCCTCGACGAGAGCTGGACGACGGCGCTCGCGGTGGTGGCGCACCCGGACGACATGGAGTTCGGCGCGGCGGCGGCGGTCGCGCGCTGGACGGGGCAGGGCAAGCGCGTCGTCTACACGATGGTGACGAGCGGCGAGGCGGGCATCGACGGCATGGACCCCGCCGAGGCGCGTGGCGTCCGGGAGGGGGAGCAGGTCGCCTCCGCGCGGGCCGTCGGCGTGGACGACGTCGAGTTCCTCGGCTTCGCCGACGGGGTGGTCGAGTACGGCCTGCCGCTGCGCCGGGCGATCGCGGGCGCCGTCCGGCGACACCGCCCCGAGGTGGTGATCACCGGCAACTACCGCGAGACGTTCCCCGGCGGCATGCTCAACCAGGCCGACCACATCGCCACCGGGCGGGCCGTCGTCGACGCCGTGCGCGACGCCGGCAACCGCTGGGTCTTCCACGACCAGCTGGAGGCCGAGGGTCTCGAGCCGTGGGGAGGCGTGCGCCAGGTCTGGGTGGCCGGGTCGCCGGACGCGGCGCACGCCGTGGACGTCACAGCGACGTTCGACGCCGGGGTGGCGTCCCTGCGTGCCCACGCCGCGTACCTCGACGGGCTCGGGTGGGAGCACTTCGACCCGGCGGAGTTCCTCGCCACGATGACGAGGGCCGCCGGGCCGGCGCTGGGCGTCGAGCACGCCACGGCGTTCGAGGTGCTGCGGATGGGCTGGGAGGACTGACGACGCAGCGCCTCAGGCGTGCGTCACCGCGACCGCACGGTCGACGACGTGGCGCAGGTCGCCGTCCGCCGCGTGCCAGGAGCGCTGCCGCGCCGCGCCGTTCCCGGAGGCCCAGAGGGCGCCCAGGAGGTCCGTGACCGCGTCCAGGTCGCCCGCGTCGACCAGCGCGTCCCGGACGTGGGCCACGAGCTGTCCGACGACGTCGTGCGCCCCGGCGGGCCGCCACGTGTGCGGGGACAGCAGGTCGTCCGCGAGGCCCGAGCGGCCGGCCCGCCAGGAGGCCGTGCGCAGCAGCTCCGGGCGCAGCACGGGCGCCGCGAGGCCGTCCGCGGCCTCCCGCGCCGCGGTCTCCACGAGCCCCCGGGCGAGCGCGCCCAGCAGGGTGGCCGTGTCGGCGTCGAGGCAGACGTCGGCGACGCGGATCTCCACCGTCGGGTACCGGGCGGACAGGCGGGCGTCGAAGTAGACCATGTTCTCGTCGAGGATGGTGCCCGTGGCGACGAGGCCGTCGACCGCCTCGTGGTACGCCTCGGCGGAGCCGAACGCCCGCGTCGGGCCGGAGGTGGGCCAGCGCGCCCAGACCTGGGAGCGGTAGCTCGCGAAGCCGGAGTCCTCGCCCTGCCAGAACGGGGAGTTGGTGCTCAGCGCCAGCAGGACGGACAGCCACGGGCTGATCCGGTCGAGCACGGCCACGCCCTCCGCGTCGTCGGCGACCGCGACGTGCACGTGGCAGCCGCTGGTCAGCTGTTCGCGGGCGGTGAGCCCGAACCTCGCCCGCGCCTCCAGGTAGCGCAGCCGGGCCACGGTCGTGCCCTCGAAGGGCCACGGGGAGGTGGCCAGCGCGGCCACCCGGGCGTCCACCCGGTCCGCCGCGGCCTGCGCGCGCGCCCGTCCGGCGCGGATCTCCGCCGCGAGGTCGGCGAGCTCGCGGCGCGGGTGCGTCGCGGTCTCGATCTGCTCCTCCATGAACTCGACCTCGAGGTCACCACCGGGCACCTCGTCAGCGGGCCGTCGGCCGCCGTCCTCTGCCTGGTCGGAGGCGTCGAGGGCCTCCGTCGCCTTGGCGACGGGCCGCCCGTCGTCGCCCACCAGGAGGAACTCCTCTTCGATACCCATCGTCCGCTTCACCGGGGAAGTCTCACATGTCCACGCTGTCCGCGCCCCACCGCTGGGCCACCGGTCCCGCGCAGCGTCTGACGCCCCCCAGGACGCCCGACGGCCGGCCCCCGGGTGGGGACCGGCCGTCGGGCGGGGACGGGCTCGTGGCCCGGCCCCGCCCCGAGGGAGGAGGGTGTCAGGTGCTGTCGGCCTGCGTCAGGCGACGGCCTCGGGGACGTTCGCGACGCCGTCCGGCAGGATGCGGCGCCCGAGGACCTTCTCGGAGTATCCGGAGCGGTCGAGGTAGGGCGTGATGCCGCCGGTGTGGAAGCCCCACCCGGCGCCCAGGATCATGCAGAGGTCGATCTGCTGCGGCCCGAGCACGACGCCCTCGTCGAGCATGTGGCCGACCTCGACCGTCAGTGCCGTGAGCACCGCGTCGAGCACGCCGGCGGCGTCCAGCACCGGGGTGCCGTGCCGGCCCGTCGACCCTGCCTCGAGCGCCTCGCCGAACACGGCCTGGATCGCCGGGTCGACCGGCTTCGGCAGGCCCGGCGCCGGGCGGTCGAGGACCACCCGGGTGCCGTCGGCCACGAGCTTCTCGAGGCCGGGGGAGGTCGGGAACCGGTCGCCCAGGTCCTCGCGCAGCGACGTGAGCACGTGCAGCCCCACCGCCGGTCCGACGAGGTCGAAGAGCTCGAACGTGGGCATCGGGAAGCCCAGCGGCGCGAGGGCGGTGTCCGCGACCTCGACCGACGTGCCGTTCTCGATGGCCTCGACCACCTTGCCCATGACGAGCACGAGCAGGCGGTTGACCACGAAGCCCGGGCGGTCGGCGACCAGGACCGCCGTCTTGCGCAGCTTCTTCGTGATCGCGAACGCTGTGGCGAGGGCCTCGTCGGAGGTCTCCGTCGCCTGCACGACCTCGACCAGCGGCATCTGGGCGACCGGGTTGAAGAAGTGGATGCCCACCACGCGCTCCGGGTGCGCCAGTTCGGCGGCCATCTCGGTGACGGACAGGGCGGAGGTGTTCGTCGCGAGGATCGTCTCCGGCGAGACGATGCCCTCGAGCTCGGCGAAGACCTTCTTCTTCAGGCCCATGACCTCGGTCACGGCCTCGACGACGACGTCGCACGACGCGAGCTCGCCGATGTCGGTGGTGCCGTGCACGCTGGCGACGATGCGCGCCGCCGCCTCGGGCGTCATCCGCCCACGGCCGACGAGCTTCTCGACGGTGGCACGGACGAACCCGAGGCCCTTGTCGACGCGCTCGGCGTCGAGGTCGCGCATGACCACGGGCACGCCGAGGCGCTGCGCGACGAGCAGGGCGATCTGCGCGGCCATGAGGCCCGCGCCGACGATGCCGACCCGGGTGACCGGGCGGGCGAGGCTCTTGTCCGGGGCGCCCGCCGGCTTCTTGCCGCCCGAGACGAGCTGGAACGCGTACACGCTCGCGCGCATCTCGTCGGACATGATCAGGTCGGCCAGCGCCTGGTCCTCGGCCGCGAAGGCCTCCTCGCGGCTCGCGGTGCGGGCCGCGGCGAGCAGGTCGAGCGCGCGGTACGGCGCCGGCCGCGAGCCGGCGACGACGGCGTCGAGCCGCTGGCGGGTCGCCGCGACGACGGCGTCCCACACCGGCTGCGGGTCGAGCTCGCGACGCTCCACGGAGATCTCGCCGCGCACCACGCGCGACGCCCACAGGATCGACTGCTCGAGGAAGTCCGCGGCCTCGAAGAGCTCGTCCACGAGGCCGATCTGCGCCGCCTCGGCGGGCTTGAAGGGCTTCTGCGCCGCCGGGCGGGTGAGGACGACGTCCACGGCCTTCTCGATGCCGACCAGGCGGGGCACGAGGTAGGCGCCGCCCCAGCCCGGCACGAGGCCGAGGCCGGTCTCGGGCAGGCCGAGAGCAGGGGCGTCAGAGGAGACGGTGCGGTAGTCGCAGTTGAGCGCGACCTCCAGGCCGCCGCCGAGGGCGAGGCCGTTGACGAACGCGAAGGTCGGCACGCCCATGGTGTGCAGCAGCTCGTAGGCGGCGTGGCCGGAGCGCCCCAGCTCGAGCGCCTGGTCGTGCGAGGTGACGGTCGAGACCTGCAGCAGGTCTGCGCCCGCCGCCAGGAAGTACGGCTTGCCCGTGACGGCGACGGCGGCGATCTCGCCGCGGCCGGCCTGCTCCCGCAGCGCGGTGAGCGCCGCCGTGAGCTCGGCCATGCCCTGGGGGCCCAGGGTGCTGGGCTTGGTGTGGTCGAGGCCGTTGTCGAGGGTGACGAGCGCGAGGGTGCCCGCCCCGCCCGGGAGCTCGACGTCGCGCACGCGCGAGTGGGTGACGCGCTCGGCGCGGACCCCGCCGGCGGCCCGCTCGGTGGCGCGCTCGGCGGAGTTCTCGGTGGTGTTCGAGGGCATGGGTCAGTTCTCCTCGTCCGTGGCGGTGGTGTGGCCGGAGTAGTCGGCGTGGTGCGGGTTCTCCCAGATCACGGTGCCGCCCTGGCCGAGGCCGACGCACATGGTGGTGATGCCGTACCGGACCTCGGGGTGGGCCGCGAACTGGTGCGCGAGCTGCATCATGAGGCGCACGCCCGAGCTGGCCAGCGGGTGGCCCATGGCGATGGCGCCGCCGTACGGGTTGACCCGCTCGTCGTCGTCGGCGATGCCGTAGTGGTCGAGGAAGCTCAGCACCTGCACGGCGAAGGCCTCGTTGATCTCGAACAGGCCGATGTCGTCGATGGTGAGGCCGGCCTGGGCGAGCGCCTTCTCCGTGGCCGGGACCGGGCCGTAGCCCATGATCGACGGGTCGACGCCGGCGAACGCGGAGGACACCAGGCGCATCGCGACCGGCAGGCCCAGCTCGGCGGCGGTGTCGCCGGACGCCAGCAGGGCGGCCGTGGCGCCGTCGGTGAGCGGCGAGGCGTTGCCCGCCGTGACGCGGCCGCCGGGGCGGAACGGCGTCTTGAGGTGGGCGATGCCCTCGACGGTGGTGCCGGGGCGCGGCAGCTCGTCCGCCGTCGCGAGGCCCCAGCCCTGCTCGGTCGACCGGACAGCGACCGGGACGAGCTCCGGGCCGACGTCGCCGTTCGCCACGGCCTTGGCGTACTTGGCCTGGCTGTTCACGGCGTAGGCGTCCGCGCGTGCCTTGGTGAGGTGCGGGAACTTGTCGTGCAGGTTCTCGGCCGTGACGCCCATGTTGAGCGCCTCGGGGTCGACGAGCCGCTCCGACAGGAAGCGGGGGTTCGGCTCGGCGTCGAAGCCCATGGGGTGCCGGCCCATGTGCTCGACACCGCCCGCGATCACGACGTCGGCGCTCCCGGTGGCGATGCCGGCCGCGGTGGTCGTGACGGCCGTCATCGCGCCGGCGCACATGCGGTCGATGGCGAAGCCGGGCACGGTGGCCGGCAGGCCGGCGAGCATGCCGACCGTGCGGCCGAGCGTGAGGCCCTGGTCGCCCTGCTGGGTCGTGGCGGCGATGGCCACCTCGTCCACGCGCTCGCCCGGCAGCTCGGGGTGGCGGCGCAGCAGCTCGCGCACCGCCTTGACGACGAGGTCGTCCGCGCGCGTCTCGGCGTACAGGCCGTCGGGGCGGGCCTTGCCGAACGGCGTCCGCACGCCTTCGACGAAGACGACGTCGCGCAGCGCGCGGCGGGCCGGGTTCCGGGTGGTCATGGCAGCTCCATCCACTGACGATGGTCGGGACTTCGGCGTCCGACGAGCGACGCCGCTCACGGGGCGCGACCCGCGTGAGGCCGGCACCGAGGTACACGCTACCGCGAGTACCGGTAACGAGAATAGACCACTCTGAGACCCGGTCTCACCGTAGGTGTCAGAACCACGCCCGGCCAGACCACGACCTGGTTCTGACAACCGCGGGGGCGGGGAGGTTGTCAGAACCAGGTGGTGCCAGAGGCCCACCTGGTTCTGACAGGTGCGGCGTCAGGAGACGGTGTCGAACGCGGTCTCGAGCGGGGCGGCGACCAGGTCGATCTGCCACGGGCGGGCACCACGCCCGCGCAGGAACTCCGCGATCTCGGAGGCGCGGGCCGGGTCCGGCGGCGTCCAGCACAGGCGGCGCAGGGCGTCGGGCTGGAGCAGGTTCTCGACCGGCACGTGCAGGTCGCCGGACATGGTCGTGAGGAGCTCGCGGGCGCCGGCGAGCCGGCGCGCTGCGACCGGGTCTCGGTCGGCCCAGGTGCGCGGCTGCGGGGGCCCGTCGGTGCGGGGGCCGCGCTGGCTCGGCAGCCGGTCGTCGGGCAGCGCCAGCGCCTCGTCGATCGCCTGCTGCCAGGCCGGCGCACGACGGCGGGTGGCCTTGCCGGCGAACTCGGGCAGGGCCACGAGCTGCGGCACGGTGCGGGGCAGGGCGCGGGCCGCGGCGACGATGGCGCGGTCGGGCAGGACGCGGCCGGGGGAGATGTCGCGGGCCCGGGCGTTGGCGTCGCGCGCCAGCCACAGGCTGCGCACGACGGCGAGCTGACGACGGTCGCGCAGCGTGTGCGTGCCCGACGTCCGCCGCCACGGGTCGACGCGCGGGGCCGGGGGAGCGGCGGTGCGCTCGGCCTCGAACTCCTGCGCGGCCCACTCCGCCTTGCCGTCGGCGTCCAGCCGTTCGGCGAGCCGGTCGCGCAGGTCCACCAGCACCTCGACGTCGAGCGCCGCGTAGCGCAGCCAGTCCTCCGGCAGGGGCCGGGTGGACCAGTCGACCGCGGAGTGCTCCTTGGCCAGGCCGAGGCCGAGCAGCTCGGCGACGACGGCGGCGAGCCCGACGCGCTCCAGCCCCAGCAGGCGCGCGGCGAGCTCGGTGTCGAACACCCGCGCGGGGCGCAGCCCGTGCTCCGCCAGGCCCGGGAGGTCCTGCGAGGCGGCGTGCAGCACCCACTCGGCGTCGCCCACCGCCTCGCCCAGGGGCGAGAGGTCGGGCAGCGCGACCGGGTCGATGAGGGCCGTGCCGGCACCCTCCCGGCGCACCTGCACGAGGTAGGTGGCCTGCCCGTACCGGTAGCCCGACGCCCGCTCGGCGTCCGCGGCCACGGGTCCGGTGCCGGCCCCGAAGCGCTCGACGACGCGGTCGAACGCCGCCGGCGTGTCGACGACGCGCCCCACACCGCCCGCGGGCTCGGTGAGGGGGACGACGTCGGCAGCGGCGGACGCGGGAACTGCTGAGCTCATGGGCCCACGGTATGCGGTCGCGACGAGGGCCGGGTGCGAGGCGCCGGACGGGACGGCAGCGCGGTGACGCCGTCGGGGAGCGGCGGGAGGCCGCCGGCGGTGGCCATCAGGTCCGCCCAGACCGCGAGGTGGGCGCCGAGCTCGGTGTCCGTGGGCGTCCACGACGCCCTGATCTCGAGGTCGACGGCGTCGGGCGTCGCACCCAGCGCGCCGAAGCTCTGGGAGAGCACGCGCGTGACCGTGCCGCCGAGGGCCACGGGCTCGACCCGCGCGGCGCCGAGGGCCTCGGTCACCCAGGTCCAGGCCACGTCGGCGAGCAGCGGATCGGCCGCGAGCTCGGGCTCGAGGGTGGCGCGCACCAGCGTGACGACCCGGAAGGTGCCCTGCCAGGTCTCCTGCCCGTCCGGGTCGTGCAGGACGACGAACCGGCCCGTCGCGACCTCCTCGCCGTCGGGCTCCGCGACCTCGCCCTCCAGGGCGACGGACCACGGGGCGATGCGCGTCGGCCCCGGGATCTCCGCGAGGTGCACCTCGCCGCGCAGCCGTCGCTCGCGCAAGGACGCCAGCGCGGCCGCGAAGGGTGCGGGCGGCTGCCTGGAATCCTGCCTGGGGTCACCCGTGCGATCGCCGGTCACGTCTGCCACCGTACGGTGCTCGGGGCGTCAGCCGGGGAAGCGACGCGGCACGACGCCGGTCGTGTCCGGATCGTGATGGTCCGTACACCTCGTGAGCCGCGCCGACTACGCTGGTCCCGGCTCCCCGGGCCGGGGCGGGCCGGCTCCTTCGCCGCTCGCCCGACGACGCCCGACGACGCCGGACCGACCGAGAACCGACGGAAGCAGGGAAACGATGACAGCTCGTGCCCAGATCGGCGTGACCGGACTTGCGGTCATGGGCCGCAACCTCGCCCGCAACTTCGCGCGGCACGGGTACACGGTCGCCGTGCACAACCGGTCCTACGCGAAGACGGAGTCGCTGGTCGCGGAGGCCGGGCACGAGGGCGACTTCGTCCCCTCCGAGTCGATGGCGGACTTCGTCGCGTCGCTCGAGCGTCCCCGCAAGGTCGTCATCATGGTGAAGGCCGGGGCCGCCACGGACGCCGTCATCGACGAGCTCGTCCCGCTGCTGGAGGAGGGCGACATCGTCGTCGACGCCGGCAACGCGCACTTCCCCGACACCATCCGCCGCGAGAAGGCGCTGAGCGCGAAGGGGCTGCACTTCGTCGGCACCGGCGTGTCGGGCGGCGAGGAGGGTGCCCTCAACGGCCCGTCGATCATGCCCGGCGGAACGCGCGAGTCCTACGCGAGCCTCGGCCCGATCCTCGAGGACATCTCCGCGAAGGTGGACGGCACCCCCTGCTGCACCTACGTGGGCCCCGACGGTGCGGGCCACTTCGTCAAGATGGTGCACAACGGCATCGAGTACGCCGACATGCAGCTCATCGCCGAGGCCTACGACCTGCTCAAGCAGGGGCTGGGCGCCTCCGCCGCGGAGATCGGGCAGATCTTCGCCGACTGGAACACCGGCGACCTCGAGTCGTTCCTCATCGAGATCACGGCCGACGTGCTGCAGCACGTGGACGCGGCGACCGGGAGCGCCTTCGTCGACGTCGTGCTCGACCAGGCCGAGCAGAAGGGCACCGGCCGCTGGACCGTGCAGAACGGCCTCGACCTGGGCGTGCCGATCACCGGCATCGCCGAGGCGACCTTCGCCCGCGCGCTGTCGGGCTCCGTGCCCCAGCGCGAGGCCGGGCGCGCGGCGCTGCCCGCCGACGCCGGCACCTGGGACGTCACGGACCGCGACGCGTTCATCGAGGACGTCCGGCTCGCGCTGTACGCGTCGAAGGTGGTGGCCTACTCCCAGGGCTTCGACCAGATCGCGGCGGCCTCGGCCGAGTACGGCTGGGACGTCGACCGCGGCGCCATGGCCCGCATCTGGCGCGGCGGCTGCATCATCCGCGCGCGCTTCCTCAACCGCATCACCGAGGCGTACGAGCGGGACGCCGACCTGTCCCTGCTGCTCGCCGACGAGTACTTCACGAACGCGGTGGCCAACGGCCTGGCGGCGTGGCGTCGCGTCGTCGCGCAGGCCGCCCTCAACGGCGTGCCCACGCCGGCGTTCTCGTCGTCCCTCGCGTACTACGACGGCGTCCGCGCCGAGCGGCTGCCCGCCGCGCTCATCCAGGCGCAGCGCGACTTCTTCGGCGCGCACACCTACCGCCGCACCGACCGCGACGGCACGTTCCACACCGAGTGGTCCGGCGACCGCACCGAGCAGGAGGCCTGACGCCACCGTGAGCACCACCCCCAGCAGCCCGGCCACCGGCCCGGCCGCGGACACCCCCGGGTTCCGACCGGTCATCGTCGGGTCCGACATCGGCGTGTACGCCCTCGCACGGGCGTTCCACGAGCGGTACGGCGTGCGCACCACCGTGGTCGCGTTCGCCGAGCCCGGTCCGATCGCGCACTCGAGCATCATCGACGTCGTGCTGTCCGGCAGCGAGCCCGAGCAGATCGTCGCGACGCTGCGCGAGCTCGCCGCCACGCAGGTCGGCTCGGGCTCGACCGACCGGCTCGTCGCCCTCACCAACATGGACTGGGCGGTGCGCACCCTGGTGCACCACCGCGCCGAGCTCGAGGGTGCCGGGTACGTCGTGCCCTTCGCCGACGTCGCGCTCATCGACCGCATCTCCGACAAGGCGGAGTTCGCGGCGGCCTGCGCCGAGCTGGGCATCCCGACGCCTGCCACGGTGATCCAGGACTTCGCGGGCGCCGACGACGCGGGCTGGCAGCCGGCGCCCGTCGCCTTCGACTTCCCGGTCATCGCCAAGCCGGCGAGCAGCGCCGACTACCACGGCGTCACGTTCCCGGGGAAGAAGAAGATCTTCGAGATCGCCACGCCCGCGGAGCTGGACCGGCTCATGATCTCCCTGCGCGAGGCGGGTTTCCGGGGCCGCTTCCTGGTGCAGGAGATGATCCCGGGCGACGACACCCAGATGCGGTCCGTCACCGCGTACGCCGACAGCAGCGGGCGCGTGACCCTGCGCGCCTCGGCCCACGTGCTGCTCGAGGAGCGCACCCCGGCCACCCGCGGCAACCCGTCGGCGATGATCGTGGAGCGGATCGACCCGATCCTCGACGCCGCGCAGCGGCTGCTGGAGCACACGGGCTGGCGCGGCTTCGCGAACTTCGACGTGAAGCTCGACCCGCGCGACGGCGTGTTCAAGTTCTTCGAGCAGAACCCGCGGATCGGCCGCAACAACTACTACGTCACCGCCGGGGGCCAGAACGTGGCCGAGGTGCTCGTGGACGACGTGGTGCGCGGCGTGCGCCGGGAGCCGGTGACCGCGGACCGCGAGGTGCTCTACGCCGTCGTGCCGCACCGGCTGCTGCGCTCCTACGTGCTGGACCCGGCGCTGCGTGCGCGCGTCGTGGGCCTCATGCGGGCGCACCGCACCGTGCACCCTCTGCGCTACAAGGCGGACGCGTCGCCGCGGCGCCGGTTGTACGTGCTCACCGCGCTGGTCAACCACTGGCGCAAGTACCGCCAGCACTACCCGCTGGACGAGCTGCGGCGCGTGCACGCCACGAACACGCCCGACGGCGCGCCCGGCCGGGTGAGCGCATGAGCCGCACCTCTGCCCCGGATCCCCGGCCCGAGCTCGCGCCGGTCATCCTCGGCGGGGACATCGGCGTGTACGCCCTCGCCCGGGCGTTCCACGAGGAGTACGGCGTGACGTCGACGGTCGTCTCGGGCCTGGTGCCCGGGCCGATCGCCGACTCCCGCATCCTGCGCACCGTGCAGGTCGCGGACAGCCACGACCCCCGCGAGCTCGTCGACGCCGCCCTGAAGGTCGCGGCCGAGACGCTCGCGGCCGACCCCGGGCGGCGCCTGCTGCTCCTGGCCAACTCCGACTGGCTCGTGCGCACCGTGGTGCGCCACCGTGCGGAGCTGGAGGCCGCGGGCTACGTGGTGCCGTTCCTCGACGAGGCGCTCCTGGACGCCATCAGCGACAAGGCGACCTTCGCCGAGCTCGCCGAGAAGGTGGGCATCGCCGTGCCCCGCACGATCGTGCAGGACTTCGCGGACGCCGCCGACCCGTCGTGGCAGCCCGTGCCGGTGGACGTCGGCTGGCCGCTCATCGCGAAGGCCGCGAGCAGCGCGGACTACCAGGACGTCGAGTTCCCGGGCAAGCGCAAGGTGTTCGAGATCGGCAGCCAGGCCGAGCTCGACGACCTGTGGCGCCGCCTGCGGGAGGCAGGGTTCCGCGGCCGGTTCGTGGCGCAGGAGCTGGTGCCCGGCGACGACACGCAGATGCGCTCCATCACCGCGTACGTCGACGCCCACGGCGTGGCCACGCTCATGGCCGGCGCGCACGTCCTGCTCGAGGAGCACACGCCCAACGGGCTCGGGAACCCGGCCGCCATGATCACGGGCGACCTGGGCGCGATGTTCGACCAGGCGCGGGCGTTCCTGGCGGCGACCGGGTACCGCGGCTTCGCCAACTTCGACATCAAGGTGGACCCGCGGGACGGGCAGTTCGCCTTCTTCGAGGTCAACCCCCGCATCGGCCGCAACAACTACTACGTCACCGCGGCGGGCGCCAACGTGGCGCGGTTCGTCGTCGCCGACCACGTGGACGGGGTGGCGCTCGAGCCGGTCGTCGTGACCCGCGAGGTGCTCTACTCGATCCTGCCGACGAGCCTGCTGCTGCGGTACGTCCGCGAGGACGGGCTGCGGGCGAAGGTGCGCCGCCTCGCGCCGGACACGGCGCACCCGCTCGCCTACTGGTCCGCGGACGGTGGCGCCAAGCGGCGTGCGTACGTCGCGGCCGCGAAGGTCAACCAGGTGCGCAAGTTCCGGCAGTGGTACCCGGAGCCGACCGGCACCGGCTTCTGACGCCCGGACACCGAGGACACGGCGGGCCCGCACCCTGCGCAGGGTGCGGGCCCGTCGTGCTCGTCCGGGGTCGTCCGGGGTCGTGGGGACTGCCGGGTCGGTCTCAGTCGCCGATCTCGCTGGTGCCGGCGTACAGGTGCAGCACGGGCGCGTGCAGGTGCTCGCGGGCGCGGGAGGCCCAGTCGGACCGGAAGGTGTCCGCGACCACGTGCGGGTAGGTGACGACGACGACGTCCGCCACGCCCTCCGGCCCGCCCTCGGCCGTGACCGCCGCGCTCAGCGCGGGCAGCGGGTCCTCGTCGGTGACCTCGCCGTCGGCCACGGCCCCGGCCGCGCGCAGCGCGGCCAGCGACCGTGCGAGGCGGTCGGCGGCGGTCACCCGCGCCTCGGCGGTGGTGGGTTCCTTGCCGACGAGGTCCTGCCCGGCCTCGCGCAGCTCACCCACCCACAGGTGGTCGATGATCGCGGCCACGACGTTGCGGTCGGTGTCCGAGGGGACGAGCACGCGGTAGCGCTCGGCCTGGTCGTCGTGCAGGGACAGGATGTGCGCCACGTCGGCGTCGGTGAGGGCGTCCTCGGTGAGGACGACGGTCGTCGGCATGCCTGCACCGTAGTCATCCGGTGCGCCGCGCGCGAGGTCAGCGCAGCAGCCACCGCGCCAGGAGGGTGCCCGTGCCCGGCGCGTGCAGGAGGTGCGCGAGCCGCGCGGGCGCCGGCGGGGCCGCCGGGACGCCCCCGGCGGGCGTGTCGACGGGGCCGTGCGGCGGGGCGGCGACGATCCGTGACGGCCCGGGCCCCACGGTCAGCGGGCTGGTCGTGACGCACAGCTCGTCCACCAGGTGGTCCGCGAGCATCGCGGCGAGCAGCGTCGGCCCGCCCTCGCACAGCACCCGCGCGAGCCCTCGGTCAGCCAGCGCGGCGAGGCCGGCGGGGAGGTCGACCTCGTCCGGGTCGTGCGCCGCAGGCAGCGCCAGGACGCGGTCGGCGGGCAGCATCCGCGCCGCGGTCCGGGCCCCGGCGGCGCCGGTGAGGACCAGGGGCGGCCGGTCGCCGGTGGTGAGCTGCTGCGGCACCCGGCCCGAGCGCGACACCAGCGCGAGCTCGAGGGGCTGCTCGGCGGCGGACGCGAGGCCGGCGGGCCGGTCGAGCGCCGTGTAGCCCTCGTGCCGCGCCGTGCCGGCGCCGATCAGGACGACGTCGGCCGCCGCGCGCAGCACGCGGAACACGCGCCAGTCCGCGTCGTCGTTGATGGACCCGGACAGGTGGTCGGCGCCCCAGGCCCCGCCGTCGACCGTCGCGACCATGTTGGCCCGGACGGACGGTGTGCCCGCAGGCGTCTCGTAGAGCGCGGCGAGCCGGGTCTCGGCCGGGTCGGGGGGCAGGTGCTCGGGACCGGGGACGAGCAGGTCCAGCGGCGTCGTGGCAGATCTCACAGCGGCCAGCGTACTGACGCGGCGTAGCCTTGACGGTCGTGACGCTCACGCAGGACACCGCCGCGACGCCCCCGACTCCCGGCCCCCGGGAGGGCTCGGTGCCGTCGTTGTCGGCCGTCCGCCCGACCGTCTCGCCGGACCGGCTGCTCGCGGACCTCGTGCCGCCGCGCCACTTCGCGCAGGCCCGGTTCTCGACGTACCGCGCCGACCCGGCGCACCCGAGCCAGACGACGGTGCCGGCCCGGCTGCAGGAGGTCGCCCGCGAGATCACGGCGGCGCGCGCGTCCGGCCTCAAGGCGCTGTTCGGGCGTCGCAAGGCCGCCCCGGCGGTGTACATGGACGGTGGCTTCGGCGTCGGCAAGACGCACCTGCTCACCTCCCTGGCGCACGAGGTCACGGCCGCGCTGGGAGACGGGTCGGTCGCGTACGGCACGTTCGTCGAGTACACGAACCTGGTGGGCGCCCTCGGCTTCCTCCCGACCGTCGAGGCGCTGGCCAGCCGTCGGCTCGTCTGCATCGACGAGTTCGAGCTGGACGACCCGGGCGACACGGTGCTGATGTCCCGCCTGCTGCGCGAGCTCGCGGACCGCGACGTCGCCCTCGCCGCCACGTCGAACACCCTGCCCGAGGCGCTGGGGGAGGGCCGCTTCGCCGCGGAGGACTTCCTGCGCGAGATCCAGGCGCTCTCGTCACGTTTCGAGGTGCTGCGGGTGGACGGCAAGGACTACCGCCACCGCGCGGTGGTCACGGAGTCGGAGGCGCTGGCCGCGGACGTCGTGGCGCGCGCCGCCGCCGCCCGGCCCGGCGCGGTCCTCGACGAGTTCGACGACCTGCTCGCCCATCTCGCCACCGTGCACCCGAGCCGCTACGGCGCCCTGCTAGACGGCGTCGAGCTGGTGGCGCTCACCGGCGTGCGGCCCGTGCAGCGCCAGGAGGTGGCGCTGCGGCTGGTCGTGCTCGTCGACCGCCTCTACGACCGTGACGTGCCCGTCCTGCTCGCCGGCGACGCCGGTCAGCACCTGTTCTCCGAGGAGATGCTCCGCGGCGGCTACCGCAAGAAGTACTTCCGGGCGCTCTCGCGCCTGGGCGCGCTCGCCGAGGAGGGGCGCCGCCTCGCGGCCTGACCGCGACCTCGCCGCCGGGCCGGCTACGGCTCGAGCGGGCCGGTGTGCAGCACCGCGGGCGACCGGGGCGGCAGGCGCAGGCTGCCGCCCTCGTACGCCGTGCCGTCGGGGTCCCAGGCAGCGACGAGCCGGGTGTCCTCCGGCAGCTCGGTGACGTCGAGGGTCGCTCCCTCCGTGCCGGTGACGAGCGCGACGACGGTACGGCCACGCAGCCCGAGCAGCGTCGTCCCGTCGGTCCGGACCTCCACCGCCTGGTCGCGGTCGGCCGACGCCGCCGGGCGCAGCGCCACGAGGGTCCGGGTCCACGCCACGAGCCGCCGTGTGCGCGCGTCCCGGGCGGGGACGGGCACGTGCTCGGTGTCGAGCACCGGGGGTGTGCCGGCGAGGATCGCGAAGGTGAGCAGGCAGGCCCGGTCGTCGTCCGTGACGACCGCCGCCGCCAGGTCGGCCTCGTGCGCGTCGGGCGTCCACGGGACGGACCGGTTCGCGGCGGGGAGCCGTGTGAGGTCGCGGACGAGCACCGAGGCGGCGCGCTGGGTGGCGCGGTGCGCGCGGCGCAGGCTCGGCGGGCGCCAGGGCGCGTCGGACGCGGGTGGGAAGACCTCCTGGGCGAGCCTGCGCAGGTCCTGGGCGCGGTCGTCGTCACCCGGGGCGGCGAGGATGTCGTGCACGACCGTCGTCAGCCGGTCGCTGCGCCCCGGCCCGTCCACGAGGAGGGCGACGCGACGGCCGAGCCGCTCGCCGAGGCGGTGGACGTCCTCGGCGAGCTCGCCGAGGAACGGGACCGCGGAGCGGTCGACGAGGGCCTCGACGTCGAGGAGCAGGCCGTCGACGTGGAAGTCGCGCAGCCACCGCTCGGCGTCGGCCACGAGGAAGTCTCGCGGTCCCCGGCTGCCGGTCCCGTCGAGGTTGAGGCGCGGGCTGTCCGAGCCCGCGGGGCTCGGCCTGGCCCCGGTGCGGGGGCCGATACGCGACCCGGCCGCATAGGGGCCGAAGGCGTGCAGGCCGAGCCGGTCGGCGACGGCCCAGCGGTGCGGGGCGTCGAGCACGACGGCGAGGCCGTGCGCGTGCGCGCGGTCGACGAACCGCTGCAGGGCGCGCGGTCCGCCGAACGGCTCGTGCACGGCGAAGAGGCGGACGCCCCCGACGGGCCCGCGCTCCGGGTCGAACGCGGCGACGGGGGAGAGCTCGACGCCGACGACGCCGGCGTCCGCGACGTCCGCCAGGCGGTCTGCGGCGGCGTCGAGGGTGCCCTCGGGCGTGAACGTCGAGATGTCGACCCGCAGGAGGGCTCCGACGCCGAGGTCGGCGCCGTGCCAGGCGTCGTCCGTCCAGGGGAAGTCCGGATCCAGCACGCGGGACGGCCCGTGGAAGCCGTGCGGCAGGGAGGTGCTGCACGGGTCGGGGACCGGAGCCCTGCCGTCGATCGAGAACATGTAGTCGGTGCCGACCGCCAGCTCGTCGTCGGCGCGCCAGTAGCCGGGCTCGTGCGCGCCCACGAGGCGCAGCGGCAGCCGGTCGCCCGTCGCTGACAGGACCACCTCGACCGTGTGGGCACGCGGGGCCCAGACGACGGGGCGGGGCCCCGGCCAGCGGTCCTGCGTGCGCGGGAGCGGGGGCGGGGGGCCGGGCGCCGCCCTGTCGGCGAGGCCAGGCTCGGCAGCGGTCACGGCCGACACTCTAGCCACGGGCACCCGTCCACGCGGCTTGTGGTCCGGGGGCTGGCTGCGCGCGCACCGGCGCAGCGTGCACGCGCCCGTCAGGAGGTGTCCGGGGCACGTGCAGGCGCGGAGGCGGCGGCCATGACGCGGGTGATCTTGGACAAAAATACTGTGCCAAGCGCAGGCGGGCCGGCGCGGCTGCTGCTAGACCTGGGCCCATGAGCACGCACCACACGGACGCCGTCACCCCGGCGACAGTGAAGGACATGTTGGACGAGTCGATCGCCTCGCAGGCGCGGCTGGCACCCCGGCGCCGCCCGCAGGACGACCGGCTCGGCGACGCGCGAGCGGGAGGCGACGCGGCGAAGGCGCCGACGTCCCTCACGGCGGCCGAGCACGGCCCCATGGAGGGCGCCTCCAGCGGAGTGTCCTGGGACGACCCCGACGAGCTCTGACCGCAGGGCCGCGCTGCGCCTCAGCGGGGGAGGCGGTCCGCTCCGACGGGGACCAGCCGCGGCATCCCGGCGGGTGCGACGCGGCTCAGCGCGACGTAGCGGGCCTCCGCGCGGTGCAGGCGGATGTGCTCGTCGAGGGACCAGTCCGGCCCGTTGGTGAGCACCATCCCGCACGAGCAGTCGATCTCCACCACGCCGCCCGCGACGTGCCGCACCTGGCCCACCGTGACGTGCGACGCCCGCGCGGCCGCCTTGGCCCGGTGCATGGTCGCGGAGACCGGGTCGGGAGAGCTAGCGGCAGGCTCGTCGACGGGCTCGTCGACAGGGGCGGGCGAAGCGTGGTTCACGCGGGCGAGCCTAGTGCGTGTGGGCGATGCCGAGCTCGTGCATCCGTTCGTGCTCCTCGCGCGCTGCCTGGCGCGCGGCGATGCGGGCCTGGACCTCCTCGCGGCGCAGCGGCGGCACCGTCTTCGGAGGTTGGCGCCGGGCCGGGAGCTCTCCCAGCAGGCGCGTGACGATCTCGGCGATCTCGGCGGTGGCCTCCTCGCAGGGCTCGCGCGTGGTGGGGCCCGCGGATCGCTGGACGCCCGTCACCTTGCGGACGAACTGCTCCGCGGCGGCCCGGATCTCCTCGTCGGTGGCGGGCGGCTCGAGCCCCCGCAAGGTCGTGATGTTGCGGCACATGGTCCTGACGCTACGCCGCGACGGTGTCGAGGGCGACGGGCGAGGCCGGCCGGCAGCAGTCGGCTCGGGAAGCGGGTGGAGAACGACGAAGGCCGCCCCGGTGGTCCGGGGCGGCCTCGTGCTGGTGGGCGATACTGGGATCGAACCAGTGACCTCTTCCGTGTCAGGGAAGCGCGCTACCGCTGCGCCAATCGCCCAAACGGCTGCTGCGCTCCCGAGACGGGAATGCAGAGCTCGGAGCGGATGACGGGACTCGAACCCGCGACCCTCACCTTGGCAAGGTGATGCTCTACCAACTGAGCCACATCCGCGCGACCAAGGAGCTCCGGGGTTTCCCCCCGGCCTCTCGGCGCCTGAGGAACATTACCCGGCCAGGGGCGGGCTGGTCCAATCGCGGCCGTGTGACCTGCGACGCCGTGCCGGTCGCCCTCTGTCGCTCTTCTGTCGCTCGGCTGTAGATCGTCGGTCGTCCGCTGTCGTCCGGACGATCTGTCCCGTTGCGCTCGCGCTCCGCGCCGTCAGGCCTGATGCTGCGAGCGGGCGCGTGCGTCCGAGGCGACGTCGGCGCGGGGCGAGGACGGAGACGCATGGGCGAGGACCAGGGCGGGGAGCCGGCCCCGCCGCGGCGACGAGACTGGCGGGAGCGTCTCGCCGCGGTCCTGCACGCAGGCGGTCCCGCCAGTCGGCCGCAGCCTGCGCCCCGGCATGTGGTGGACCCGGACCTCGTGCCGCTCCTCACCGAGCTCGGCGTCGGGCTGCTCGACGCGGGGCAGGCGACGAACGAGGTCGAGGACGCGCTCCGCCAGGTCTCGCGGACCCGCGGCGAGGCGGAGGTGCGCGCGTTCGTCGTGCCCACGGGCGTGCTGGTGCAGGTCGACGAGCCGGACGACGTGCGCACCTACTACGAGAGCTCGACGGGGCTCGGCTTCCACCTGGACCAGGTCGGCGCCCTCGACACGCTCGTCGAGGACGTGGCCGCGGCGCGCGTGTCGCTGCGGGACGCGCGCATGCGGCTGGCCGAGATCGCCGCGGCGCCGGCCCGGTTCGGTCCCGTGGTGGCCGTGCTCGGGCACGTCCTGCTGTCCGTCGGCTTCGCCCTGTGCCAGCAACCCACCGCCGGTTCGGTCGTCGGGGTCGCGGCCCTCGGGCTCGTCGTCGGCGTCCTGCAGGTGAGCGTGCCGCGGGGGAGCGCCCTCGCGAACGCCCTGCCCGTCCTCGCGTCGTTCCTCGTCACGGTCCTCGCGATCGGCGTCGTCGACCCGCTGGTCGACGCCAGCCTCGTCGACCTCGTCGCGCCGCCCCTGGTCAGCCTGCTGCCCGGCGCCGCGCTCACCACGGCCACCATGGAGCTCACGCACCACCAGGTGGTGTCGGGCGCGAGCCGGCTGGTGCACGGGCTCGGTCAGCTGCTCCTCCTCGCCTTCGGCGTCGTCGCCGGCGTGGCGGCCGCCGGGACCCCGGAGCCGGTGGCGGGGGCGCCCCTGCCCGCCTGGGTCGCGTACGTCGGCGTGGCCCTCGTGGCCTGCGGGGACGTGCTGTACTCGTCGGCGCCCCGCCGCTCGCTGGGCTGGATCGCGCTGACCCTGTACGCGGCGTTCGTCGCGCAGGCCGTGGGGGCGGTGCTGCTGTCCCCGCAGCTCTCGGGCTTCCTGGGCGGCTTCGTGCTGGTCGTCGTGGCGCGGGTCGTCGCGCGGGCACGGACGGGCCCGTCGCGGCTCGTGACGACGCTGCCCGGCTTCTGGCTGCTCGTGCCCGGCTCGCTGGGCTTCATCGGGATCTCGGAGGTGGCCACGTCCGGTGCGCAGGCTGTCACCGAGCTCGTGGACCTGGTGCTGGCGCTCTTCGCGATCGCGCTCGGGATCATGACGGGCACCGCCGTGTCGCGGCAGGCGTCGACGCTGACCCAGAGCCTGCGGCGTCCCCTCCGTGCCCAAGGACGACGAAGCCCCTGACCGGGGGCCGGTCAGGGGCTTCGTCGTGCTGGTGGGCGATACTGGGATCGAACCAGTGACCTCTTCCGTGTCAGGGAAGCGCGCTACCGCTGCGCCAATCGCCCATGCTGCGAGGTGGGTACGGGATTCGAACCCGTGTATACGGCTTTGCAGGCCGCTGCCTCGCCTCTCGGCCAACCCACCTTGAGACGTGCTCTCCCGACGCTCATCGCGAGTCGATCAGAGAGTGGGCCTCCGAGCGGATGACGGGACTCGAACCCGCGACCCTCACCTTGGCAAGGTGATGCTCTACCAACTGAGCCACATCCGCACGACCAGGAACTTGGACACCTTGCGGTGACCGCCGTTCTGGCGCGCCCCAAACATTAGTGGACCCTTGACGGTCCGTCCAATCGCCTCGCCGGTGCCTCCCCGGCGCCACGCTGGTCGCCGCGCCGGAGCCGTTAGCGTGCTCCTGTGACCGCGCCGACCTCCTGGGCCACGTTCGCCGGACGCCGCGCGACGCGCGCCGTCGAGTGCGTCGACCTCGCCGAGCAGCCGGAGCGGCTGGACGAGGGCCTGTGGTTCGTCGTCGTCGACTTCGAGGCCGACCTCGGCCGCGACGGCACCACACGCCGGGGCGGCCGTGCACGCGCGTGGCGGTTCGCGGAGGTCGCCGCCGAGCCCTCGCGCCCCGCGCCCCCACGGACGGACGACTGGCACGGCCCGGCGCCGTCGGACTGGCGCACCTCCATGGACCGGGACGCGTACGTGCGCGCGGTCGGGACCGTCCGTGAGCGGGTACGGCGCGGGGACGTCTACCAGGTCAACGTCTGCCGTGTGCTCTCCGCTCCCCTCCCGGCCGGTGCGACGCCGGACGGCGTCGTCGAGCCGGACGCCGCCGCCCTGGCCGCTCGGCTCGCCGCCGGCAACCCCGCCCCGTACGCCGCCGCCGTGCACGTCCCGGCGTCGAGCGGGCTCGACCCCGTCTGGGTGGTGAGCGCCTCGCCCGAGCTGTACCTGTCCCTCCTTGGCCCTGTCCTGGCCTCGGGACCGATCAAGGGCACCGCCCGGACGCCCGACGGGCTCACGGCGAAGGACCGGGCCGAGAACGTCATGATCACCGACCTCGTGCGCAACGACCTGCAGCGCGTGTGCCGCCCCGGCACGGTGGACGTCACCGACCTGCTCGCCGTCGAGGAGCACCCCGGCCTCGTGCACCTCGTCTCGCGGGTGCAGGGCCGGCTCGACCCGGACCTGGACGGGCCGGGCCGCTGGGGACGGGCGCTCGAGGCCACGTTCCCGCCCGGGTCGGTGTCGGGCGCGCCCAAGTCGTCCGCGCTGCGCCTCGTCGCGGAGCTGGAGCCCGTGGCCCGTGGCCCGTACTGCGGCGCCGTCGGCTGGGTGGACGGCGACGCCGGACGGGCCGAGCTCGCGGTCGGCATCCGCACGTTCTGGTGGACCGACGGACCCGGCGGCGGCGTCCTGCGCTTCGGCACCGGCGCCGGGATCACGTGGGGCAGCGACCCCGCGAAGGAGTGGCAGGAGACCGAGCTCAAGGCCGCGCGCCTCGTCGGCCTCGCGTCGTCGTCCCCCGAGGTGCCGCCTCCCGTGCCCGTCGACCGATGAGTTCCGGCGTCCGCCGACGTCGGACGGGCATGACACAGGTGACGTGCGACATCGGGATCTCCCTCGACGGCTACTCGGCCGGGCTCAACCAGAACCTGGAGCAGCCGTTCGGGGACGGCGTGGGCGGCGGGGAGCAGATCCACGCGTGGATGTTCGACCACGCGGACGCCCACCGCGCCGAGCTCGACGCCATCACGGCCGCGGGCGCCTTCATCATGGGCCGCAACATGTTCACCCCCGGGCGCGGGGAGTGGGACCTGGGCTGGCGCGGCTGGTGGGGCGAGGACCCGCCGTACCACGCGCCCGTCTTCGTGCTCACCCACCACGAGCGCGAACCGCTGGAGATGGACGGCGGCACCACCTTCCACTTCGTGACGGGCGGCCCGCAGGAGGCGCTCGACCGCGCACGCGAGGCCGCCGGCAACCGGGACGTGTCCATCGCCGGTGGCGCCACGACGGTCGGGCAGTTCCTCGCCGCCGACCTCGTCGACGAGCTGCGCCTGCACATCGCGCCCGTCGTCCTCGGGGTCGAGGGTGTGCGCCTGTTCGACGGCGTCGGGAACCACGCGCTGCGCGCCGCCGGAGGCCGGGTCACCCCCGAGGTGACGCATCTCGTGCTGCGTCGCTGACCAGGCGCTACTCGGGGACGTTGCCGGTGTCGTGGCCCAGCAGGTACGGCGTCGTGACCCCCTCGTACATGAGGTGCGCGACGAGGCCCTCCGTCGCGTGCGGCAGGTTGTGGCAGTGGTCCATCCAGATGCCGGGGTTGTCGGCGACGAAGGCGATGTCGTAGACCTCGCCGTCGCCGACCTCCAGCGAGTCCACCCACCACGGGCTGCCGCTCGCCGCCACGCCGTCGCGGGACAGCACGACGACGTGGTGGCCGTGCAGGTGCATCGGGTGCGGCTCCCCGCTGCGGTTGTCGATCCGCATCCGGACCACGTCGCCCTCGGCGACCGTGAACATGGGCACGTCCGGGTAGGTGTGGCCGTTCACCGTCCAGTGCAGCCCGGGCTTGCCGTCGAGGAAGCCCGGCGCCCGGCCGATGACGTACGGGAAGCTGCGCGTCGCGTCCTGGGGGTCGAAGCCCAGCGGGGCGGGCGTGCCGTACGACAACGGGTCGAGCGTCGTGGTCGGCCGAGGCTCCGGTGCACGCTCCTCGCCCGCCGGTCCGACGACCACGCCGGCGGAGCCGCCGAGCTCGACCCGCGCGGCCGACCCGTCCGCGGGGGCGACGACGAGCAGGTCGGCGCGGCCCCCCGCGGGTACGACGACGGCCTGGTCGTGCACCTCGGGCGGCTCGTGGACGTCGGACCCGTCGATCGCCAGGAGGCGGAACGAGGCGCCGCTCACCCAGACCGGCAGGCTGCCGTTGTCGGTGCTGACCACGCGGACCCGCGCGGCCCGGCCGGGGGACACCTCGACCGGCAGGTCGCCGGTGGTGCCCTGCACCGTGCGACGAGCCCCGTACTGGTGCACGAGCGCGGGCACGTCGACGGCCGTGGCGAGCAGGCGCGCCACCTGCGCACCGCCCGCGACCTCCGCAGCCGGGTCGGGGCTGACCACCACGGCGCCGAGGAGACCCTTGCGGACCTGCTCGTGCGAGACCTGGTGCGAGTGGTACCAGTAGGTGCCCGCGTCGGCGGCGACGAACCGGTAGGTGAACGAGCCGCCCACGGGGACGGCGTCCTGCGTCACCCCCGCGACGCCGTCCGCGGCACCCGGGACGTCGACACCGTGCCAGTGCAGCGTGGCGCCGCCGGGCACGCTCTCGTTGACGAACCGGACCTCGACGAGGTCGCCCTGGGTGGCGTGCACGGTCGGGCCGGGCGTCGACCCGTTGACCGTGTACGCGTCGATCGTGACACCCGGCGCGATCTCCACCTGCTCGGACCGCGCCGTCAGGGTGAGCCGGACGTCCGCCGGTCCCGACGGCGCGGTGAGCTCGTCGACGCCTACTGCTGCCGCCGAGGCGCCATGGCCGCGGTCGCGGCCATCGCTGCCGTGGCCGCCATGTCCACCATGAGCGTCGAGGCTGGTCACGCGCGGTCCGCTGCCGCGCTCGGGTGCGCCGGCGTCGGCCACCGAGAAGCTCCCCGGGACCCGGCTGGTCTGCCAGAGCAGCGCGAGCGGGACGAGGACGGCGGCCGCGAGCAGGACCGCGACGACGCGCCGCAGGATCGCGGACGCACGCGCCGTCATCGTCCCGCCGCCCTCAGGACGCGAGGCCCTCGACCGGCGCGCCGCCGGTCGCAGCGGGCGCCGTGCCAGGCAGCCTGCCGCGCGCCGCGACCCGCCACCCGGTGTACAGAGAGACGCCGAACAGCAGGAGCGCGTTGACGCCGTGCAGCGCGCCCAGGAACGGGACGCTGTGCCCGGCCAGGCCGAGCGTCACCTGCAGCACCACGAGCAGCAGAATCGCGAGCCCCCACCGCCAGGCACCCCGGACTCCGGCGAAGAAGGACGCGACGAGCGTCAGGATCGCGACGACGGGCAGCACCATCGTCCCGTTCACGCCGTGGAGCATGAACCCGACCTCCTCCGGGAACAGCGACGGTCCGGAACCGCTCTGCTCCATCGCGGCCTGGTCGAGCACGCCGCCGTCGTCGATGAACAGCCCCAGCCCGGCGACGGCATAGACCATCACGGCGGCCTGCACGACGACGCCCGCGGCGACGACGTACGCCAGAGTGCGGAAGACCTGTCTCACTGAGATCACCTCGAAGTCACCGGGGCCGCGCCGTCGCGGCCCCTCCTTCCGATGGTGAGGCGCCCGCCCCGCACGCGATACGACCACCCGGGGTGAACGCGCGGGTGAACTGGGGGCACGAGGATCATGCCGAAGGCGTGCGACGTCCGGCACACTGGCCCTCATGAGTCTGGTGATCTGGGCGGAGGGCCGCCTTGTCGGTCAGGGAGAGGCGGCGCTGAGCGCCGTCGACCACGGCATCACGGTCGGGGACGGCGTCTTCGAGACGTGCACGGTCTTCGACGGGCAGGCGTTCGCGCTGACCCGCCATCTGCGGCGGCTCGCGCGGTCGGCGCAGGGCCTCGGCCTCGCGGCGCCCGACGAGCAGAAGGTGCGCGACGGCGTGGCCGCCGTCCTCGCCGAGGCCGTGCGGGCCGACGGCCCGTTCGACGGCCGCCTGCGCATCACCGTGACCGGAGGGATCGGCCCGCTCGGGTCCGGGCGGGTCGACGCCCCGCAGACGGTCGTCGTCGCCGTGCAGGACTCGGCGATGGCCCCGACCTCGCGCTCCGCCCGCTCGCCGTGGCCGCGCAACGAGAGGTCCGCCGTCGCCGGCCTCAAGACGACGTCGTACGCCGAGAACGTCGTGGCGCTCGCGGACGCCGTGCGCAAGGGCGGCGACGAGTCGATCCTGCCCAACACCGTGGGCGACCTGTGCGAGGGCACCGGGTCGAACGTCTTCGTCGAGCGGGACGGCGAGCTGGTCACGCCCACCCTCGAGTCCGGGTGCCTCGCCGGCATCACGCGTGCCCTGGTGCTGGAGTGGTCGGCCGAGGAGGGGCTGCCCGTGCGCGAGGCGAAGGAGGGCGAGCTGCCGTTCACCGTCCTCGACGAGGTGACCCAGGGCCGGTCGCAGCTCACGCTCACGTCCTCGGGGCGCAACGTGCAGCCCGTCGTGTGGCTCGACGGCGCCGACGTCGCCGTGGGCGAGGTGTCCCGCGCCGCGCGCGAGGTGTTCGAGCGCAACTGCCGCGAGCGCCTCGACCCCTGACGGTGCCGGAGGCGCCGGTTTGGTCCGCCGCCCGATCTGTGGCTAATATCGTCCACGCACCGGGCGATTGGCGCAGTGGTAGCGCGCTTCGTTCACACCGAAGAGGTCACTGGTTCGAACCCAGTATCGCCCACCCGCGAGAGAAGGCCCTCCGACCAGCAGAAGCGCTGGTCGGAGGGCCTTCTTGTCGCGTTCACCCCTCGAGCAGGCCGCGCCGGAACCCCACGGCGACCGCGGCCGCGCGATCGCCGACCCCGAGCTTGGCGTAGATGCTGATCAGGTGCGTCTTCACCGTCGCCTCGCTGAGGTGCAGGCGCTCTCCGGCGGCGCGGTTCGTCGTGCCGTCGGCGACGAGCGCGAGCACCTCGAGCTCGCGGGGAGTGAGAACGGATGCTTCCGGCGAGCGCACCCTGCGCACGAGCCGCGACGCGACCGAGGGCGCGAGCACCGCGTCGCCGACCGCGGCCGCGCGAATGGCGCGCAGCAACTCGTCCCGCGGTGCGTCTTTCAGCAGGTAGCCAGTCGCCCCCGCCTCGATGGCGGGCAGCACGTCGGCGTCGGCGTCGTAGGTGGTGAGCACGACGACGCGTGCGCGGATGCCGAGCCGGCCGAACTCGCGGATCGCGGCAACCCCGTCCATGCCGCGCATCCGCAGGTCCATGAGCACGACGTCGGGGTCGAGCACGCGCGCGAGGGCGACCGACTGGGAGCCGTCCGACGCCTCACCGACGACCTCGACCCCGGGGTCGGTCGCGACCATGCCGACGATCCCGTCGCGCACGACCGGGTGGTCGTCGGCGACGAGCAGGCGCACGGGCGCTGCGACGTGACCGCTCATGCGGGCACCTCCGCGCGCACAGCGGTGCCGAGCCCGGGCCGGGACTCCACGACGAGCGCGCCGGCCAGCGACTCGATGCGCTCGCGCATGGCGAGCAGGCCGTAGCCGGCGCCGGCGGGGTCGGCGGATGCGTCGAAGCCGCAGCCGTCGTCGCGCACCTCGAGCCGGGCGCGGCCGCCGACGGTGCGCAGCTCGAGCAACACGCGGTGCGCCGCCGCGTGCCTGTCGACGTTCGCCAGCGCCTCTTGCGCCGTGCGCAGCAGGGCCACCTCGGTCTCGGTGCGCAGCTGCGCGCCGCCACCGGTGACGACCTCGACGGGGACACCGGTGCGGGCGGACCAGGTGCGTGCGACGTTCGCGAGCGCCTCCGGCAGTCGGGTGGCGTCGAGGGCGGGCGGCCTGAGCGCCTGCACCGAGCGGCGGGCCTCGGCGAGGCCGTCGCGTGCCAGCGCGAGCGCGGCATCCGTGTGCCTTGCTCGCGTGCCGTCGTCGACCGCCTGCTCCGCCGCCTGAAGCTGCGTCACGATGCCGGCGAAGTTTTGCGCGAGGGTGTCGTGGATCTCGCGGGCGAGTCGCCCTCGCTCAGCCTCGGTGGCGGTCTGCTGGGTCTGGCGCTGGGCGAGGCTGAGGCCCCACGACAGCCCGCACATCACGACGACGTTGAGCGTGACCACGGTTGCCGTCGCGACGATGCCGACGGTGTCGTGCCCGAAGCCCGAGCTCTGGGCCCAGCCCGCGACGACCGCGGTGGCGCCGACGGGAAGCAGCTCCCACGGCCACGGGACCATCGAGTACGCGAACGAGAAGGTCGCCACGGTGAGGAACCCGAACCAGCCGTCGCGCAGCACGAGCAGCAGGTTCAGGACGATCATGCCGCCCACGAGCACGGCGCTCGTCGTCGGGTGCCCGTGCCACCCGAACGGCAGGTCGCGCAGGACCAGCACCCACAGGGCGGTGCCGGCGCACAGCGCCAGCGTCGGGCCGAGCTGCGCCCACTGGCCCCACTGCATCACGAGGGTGAACAGCGCCAGGACGCCGAGCAGGACGTACGGCGTCGTCGTGAGGACGACGCGCCAGCGCGGGTGCAGTGCGGACACGGCCCGACCCTACGCGTGTCGGGGGAACAGGGTGCGGACGCGCGGCAGCAGCGCGAGGACCGCCACGGGGAGCACGATCGCGCCGCACACGGCCTGCTCGACGCGGACCCAGGCGGGCAGGAAGTCTGGGATCGAGACGACCACGACGACCGCGACCACGATGACGGGCGCGATGATCGCGAGACGTGCCCAGGAGGCACGCGAGCCGCGGGCCGCGCCGCGGGCGAACAGGAGCTGCACGATCGCGCTGGCGAGCACGAACGAGCACCGGATCCACACGGCGACGTCGACGGGCCCGACGAGCAGCGTCGTGACGATCAGGGCGACGATCATCGTCGCGCTGAGCCCGAGGAAGGCGACGAGCAGGCGCAGGATCGGGCGGAAGGCGGCGCGGCGGGCGAGATCGGCCGCAACACGATCGGCGGCAGCGTGAGCGGCGGCAAGGTTCTGGGTCATGCCCTCATGCTGCGTGCGGGGGCCGTCACCGTGGATCGACCGATCGGTGCGACCTCACCATCGATCGGCTGGTGCCGGGACGGACCGCGAGGACGGCTGGCGCCGGCAACCGACGGCCCACGGCGCCGCGACGGCGAGCAGCACGCGGCGGGTGGTGGCGTGGACCTCAGGCGTAGTCCTCGATGCGCCACTCGTCGTGCCACTCGATGACGGGGCGATCCCCGTCGAACCGGATCGGCAGCCAGACGTAGTCGGCGACCGAGGGGTCGACGTGCGCGAACTCCTCCATGGGCTCGTCACCGTCCCTTCCCGGGGCGAAGTGCTCGGTGAAGGCGGTGATCGCCTCGGACGAGTCCGCCGTGTACCGGGGCAGCCACCGGTCGCCGAGGGCGATGTACAGGTCCTCCTTGCCCGGGTGCTTGAAGACCGAGCTGATCTGCGACCGGAAGGAGTTCCGGTCGGTGTCGGTGGGGTGCAGGTCCCCGAGCACGGTCCAGGGGCCGTGGTACGTGTCCGCCACGGCCGCCTCCGACGGGTTCGGGTAGTAGCCGGTGGTGCCCGAGGTGAGGAGGTAGTGCTTGCGGTTCCGGTGGAAGTACGCCGGCGCCTCGCGCACCAGCGGCGGCTGCGGCTGGGGGAAGTGCGTCGAGTAGTACCCGGTGACGTCGGTGTAGTCGTCGCTCAGGTCCGCCACGATCATCTCCGAGTGCACCCGCTCGAAGATGTAGTAGCCCTTGCCGTCGTGGGGGTCGACGACGAGGTCGAAGTCCCCGGCGCTCATCCCGAGAGGGCGCAGGCCGGACCGCACGCGCCGGTACGGCCCGAGGATGTCGTCGGCGACCAGGACGGTGGACCGCTGCACCGATCCCTTGGACATCACCTTCAGCCAGCACACGTACCGCCCGGTGCTCTCGTCGTAGACGATGTGCGGCCGGTCCATGCCCGTGCTGGGGTGCAGTGGCGAGTCCGGGTCGTCCGGCTCCGGCGGCACGATGAGCCCGCGGTCGGTCCAGCGGTACAGGTCGGTCGAGGAGTAGCAGCGCACCCCCCAGTGCCAGATTCCGCTGCCCGGCGTCGAGAGCTCCTTGTTCTCGCCGTACCAGTAGAACGTGTCACCGACGGTGATGATCGAGCCTCCGTGGGCGTGGATCCGCTTGCCGTCGGTGTCGAGCCACACCTCGCCGGGCGTGATCGCGTCCTTCATCGCGCCTCCTCCACGGTGGGTACGTCCTCGATCACGGCGGCGGTCCACACGTGCCGTCCCGCTCCCACCTCGTGCGTCGCGCCGTCGGGCAGCACGACGTCGGCCCGGACACCGAACGGCACCTCGACGAGGACCTCGACCTCGTCGCCCCGCCGCGTCCAACCGGTCTCGATCCGACCGTACGGGCTGTCCAGGCGCGCCGAGGCGCTGGTCAGCCCGCCGCCCACCCGCGGTGCGACCCGGACGCGCCGGTAGCCCGGGGCGGCGGGTGCGAGGCCGGCCACCACGCGATGGAGAAAGTCCACCACCGCGCCGAGGGCGTAGTGGTTGAAGCTGGTCATGTCGCCCGGGTTGACCCTCCCGTCCGGGAGCATCGAGTCCCACCGTTCCCAGATCGTGGTGGCGTCCATCGTCACCGGGTAGAGCCACGACGGGCACGCCCGCTCGAGCAGGAGCCGATAGGCGGTGTCCATCTGCCCCGTGTCGGCCAGGGCGTCGCAGACGATCGGCGTGCCGACGAACCCGGTCTGGATGCGGTGGTCACCGTCCCGGACGAGCTCGGCCAACCGGCGTCCCGCGACCTCGCGCTGCCCGTCGTCGGCCAGCAGGCCGAACGCGATCACGAGCGCGTAGCCCGTGACCGACTCGTGGGCCAGGCGTCCGTCGGGCAGGACGTAGGCGGTCCGGAAGCCGGCAGCGGACCGCTCGCCGACCTTGCGGTAGCGGGCCGCGACGTCATCGCGGCCCAGCACCTCGGCGGCCTGGACCAGGAGCCGAGCCGACCGGACGATGTAGGCGGTCGTGACGAGGTGCTTGTCGGTGCGGCCGGCTCCAGGATCGTCCGGCGGCGCGGCCGGGTCGAGCCAGTCGCCGAGGCCGAACCCGGACCGCACCACCCCGTCGTCGTCGGCACGGGAGGCGAGGTGGTCGACCCACCCGGACATGGAGTCGAACTGCTGGGCGAGGATGCCGGCGTCGCCGTAGCGCTCGTACATGGTCCAGGGCACGACGACGGCCGCGTCGCCCCAGGCTGCGGTCGAGTCGGACGGGAAGCCGCACGGCACCCACGGCACGAAGTTGGGCACCGCACCGTCGGGTGCGCCCTCGACGGACCCACCCGGCCCCTGCTCGTCGGCGACGTCGCGCAGCCAGCTGTCCAGCACCCCGCCGCTGCGGTACAGGTAGGTCGCGGCTGGGGCGAATACCTGGATGTCGCCCGTCCAGCCCAGCCGTTCGTCGCGCTGCGGGCAGTCGGTGGGCAGGTCGACGAAGTTGTCCCGCATCGACCACACGGTGTTCTCGTGCAGCTTCTCGAGCAGCGGGTCGCTCGCGGCGAACCAGCCCGTGCGTGCCATGTCGGTGTGCACGACGACGGCATGCACGTCGCTGCGCTGGAACGTTCCGGGCCAGCCCTCCAGCTCCACGTAACGGAAGCCGTGGACCGTGAACCGCGGCTGGTAGACCTCGCCTCCCGGCTCGCCACGCAGGACGTAGGTGTCGGTCGACGTGGCCGTGCGCAGGGGACGGGTGCCGAGCTCGTCGTTCTCGAGCACCTCGGCATGATGGAGCCGCACCGTCGCGCCCGCCGCCCCGCACACCCGGATCTCCACGCGTCCGGAGACGTTCTGCCCGAAGTCGAGCCGGATGCGCCCGTTGGCGCGGCGCTCCACCGCGACCGGGGCGAGTCGCTCGACCTGCCGGACCGGGTCTCCGACCGCCGGCTCGAGCCGCGCCGTGACCGAGCCGAGCGGGCGGATCTCGGGCCGACGCCAGGTCGTGTCGTCGAACCCCGCGAGCGACCAGGCCGGGTCGTGGCGGCGCGCGTCGTACGTCTCGCCCTCGTAGAGCGCCGTCGCGACGGTCGGGCCGTCGGCCGTGGTCCGCCAGTCCAGGTCGACGATGCGCACCGCACCGTCGGTGTCGGTGAGCTCGAGCTGGGCGACCAGGCCCAGGTGCGACCCGTACAGATCCCACACGCCGCCGTCGAACCCGATCCGGCCGCGGAACCAGCCGTCGGCGATCTCGACGCCGAGGGCGTTGTCACCGGACCTCAGGAGCGGGGTGACGTCGTAGGTCTGGGTACGCAGCCGGTGGTCGTAGCTGGTCCATCCGGGCGCGAGATCCTGGTCGCCGACCTCGGCGCCGTTCAGCTCGGCGCGGTAGACCCCCTGCGCGGTGGCGTAGAGGCGCGCGCGCACCGGGGTCCGCTCCACGGTGAACTGGGCACGGAGCAGATGGGCGGGGCGCGGGCCGACGCCGCGCATCGCGCTCGGCGACGGCACGACCAGCGGGACCCTCCAGTCGGCTCGGTCCAGCAGGGCGGCCTCGATGGTCAGGAAATCGCTCCAGCGTGCGACGGTGCCGTCGTCGGCGGTGACCCGCACCCGCACGGCGACCTGCTCGCGGGAGGCCAGGGGGGCGAACGGCCAGTCGACCAGCACCTGGTCGGGCCCGTGCACGACGGCGGTCTCGCGCCGTCCGTGCCGAACGACCTCGACGTCGGCTCGAGCCTGGGTCCCGGTGCCGCCCTCGACGGTCCAGCTCAGTCGTGGCACCGAGGTGCCCAGACCGAACCCGTCGCGACGGTGTTCCACGCGTGGCGTGGTGGTGCGCATCGTCATCCCTTCACCGAGCCTGCTGTGAGGCCCTTCATGACCTTCTGGTTGAGGAACAGGTACAGCAGCAGCGTGCCCAGCACGTTCACGGAGATCGCCGCGAACATGGGCCCGTAGTCCACCGAGCCGTAGGAGCCGGTGAAGTTGAGCAGTCCGACCTGGATGGTCCGCAGTCCGGGGCTGTTGACGAAGGTCATCGAGATCAGCAGGTCGTTCCACAGGAAGAAGAACTGCACGAGCGCCACGGTGAAGACGGCGTTGCGCACCAGGGGCAGGCCGACGGACCAGAACAACCGGTAGACGTTCGCGCCGTCGATGGTGGCCGCCTCGAAGACCTCGCGAGGCACGGCGCGGAAGTAGGTCGCCATCATGAACACCGTCAACGGCATGCCGATGGCGACGTAGGTGATGATCAGCGGCCACAGGGTGCCGGTGAGGTCCAGGTTGAAGTAGATCGTGAACAGCGGGAGCAGGATCATCTGGACCGGGACCATGATCCCGGCGAGGAAGAGGAGCAGCACGGGGCCGCGGCCCTTCCACACCATGACCTCGAGCGCGAACCCCGCCGCGGTGCCGAGCAGCACGATCAGGGCCAGGGACGGGAAGACGGCGAGGACGGAGTTGACGATGTAACCGGCCAGCCCGCCGCCGACGAACGCCTCCACGTAGTTGTCGAGGCTCCACTGCTGGGGCAGGGACCAGAACGGGGCGGAGAGGAACTCGTTCTGCGTCTTGAAGGAGCCCAGGAGCAGCCACACCAGCGGGTAGACCACGACGATCAGCAGCAGCGTGACGCCGATGTGGACGGGCAGGTTCCGCAGGGTGCGGCGGGCGCGCCGGGGCCGACGGGTGACGGTGGGCGCGGGGGTGAGCTGCGGGGTGCGCAGCGTGTCGGTGGTCATCGGGTCACCCCTTGGTGAGGTCGCGGCGCGTCGAGTTGAAGATCACGACGGTGACGACGAGGCAGAGGATGGTCAGCATGAGGGCGATGGTGGAGCCGTACCCGTAGTTGCCGTAGCTGAACGCGGTCTGGAACATGTAGACCGTCAGGGGCGTGGTGGAGCTGCCGGGCCCGCCGTTGGTCAGCGCGACGATGGTGTCGAAGACCTTCAGGGTGCCGTTGATGGAGAAGATCACGGCGGAGATCAGGACCGGCGCGGAGAGCGGGACGACGACGGAACGCACCAGGCGCCACCCGCCGGCGCCGTCGATCCGTGCGGCCTCGATGACCTCGTCAGGGATCTCGACGACGCCCGCGAAGAGCAGCACGGCGTAGAACCCCATCGAGCGCCACAGATCCAGCAGGATGATCACCCAGAATGCCGCGGTCGGGTCGCCGAACCAGTCGATGTTCGGGCCACCGAGGGCCTGGATGATCGTGTTGACCGGTCCCACGGTGGGTGCCGCCTCGAAGAAGCGCCGGAAGAGCAGCGCGACGGCCACGGTGGGCAGGATGACCGGGAAGAAGACGAGGGTACGGACCACCGCCGAGGACCGCTTGAGGTGGAAGACGTACAGGAGCGACAGCGCGTAGCCGAGGCCGACCTGCAGGATCGTCAGCACGAGTGCGTACCTGATGGTGAACAGGACAGCGTCGTGGGCGGTGGGGTCACCGAAGAACTTGACGAAGTTGCCGAGTCCGGCGAACTCGAATCCGCGGATGGCGTTGCCGTCGGCGAAGGTGTAGCCGACCGACCAGAAGATCGGGACGAGCATGACGAGGGTGTAGACGAGGAGTGCGGGACCGAGCAGCAGCGCGACGGCGCGGCGGTCCCCGAGGACTTGTCGCATGGGTGGGCTCTCCGTGATCGGTGCGGGGGGTGGAGGGCGTCGGACGTGTCCACCCCCCGCGCGGCGGTGGTCAGTTGCCGCTGGCGTCCTGGACGAGCTTCATGAACTCCTGGCCGGTGAGGTCGCCGGTGGCGAGTCCGCCGCCGTTGCTCTGGCTGACCGTGGTCGCCTCCGGCGAGAAGAGCGCCTCGAACCACAGCACCGAGCTGGGGGCGTCGGCGATCGTGTCCTGGACGAGGGTGGTCAGGTCGCTCTGGCCCTCGGCCTTCGTGACCTCGAAGCCGGTGACCTGGCCGAACTCGTCCAGGGCGGTCTGTCCGTAGTTCTCTGCGACGCAGCCGAGCCAGTCCTTCTGAGCCTTGCCGTACTGGGCGGTGGTGAACATGACGGGGATGCCGACGTTGGCGGGCACCGCGTCGATGCTGCCGGCGCCCCCCTCGACCGCCGGGAACGGTGCGAAGCCGATGTTGTCGACGCCGATCTGGTTCTGCTCGGGGTCGTTGAAGTTCGCCACGGCCCAGGAGCCCATGTAGAGGAAGGCGCCGTTGCCGGTGAGGAACTGGCTGAGCGAGGTGTTGTAGTCGATCGACCCGGCGGCGTCGCCGAAGTAGCCCGCGCGCCCCAGGTCCGCGACGGCATCGGCAGCCGCGACGTACTCCGGGTCGGTCAGGGAGGCCTCCCCGTCGGCCACCTTCTGCAGCGCGTCAGGACCGAGGTCACGGAAGATGTAGTTGCCGACGAGGCGGGTGACCGGCCAGCCGTCCTGGCCGGCGGCGATGAACGGCTGCACGCCGGCGGCGTCCAGCTTCTTGGCCGCGGCGACGAGGTCGTCCCAGGTCTGCGGCGGCTCGATGCCGTTGTCGGCCAGGATCTGCTTGTTGTACCAGAAGCCCTCGATGTTGAACTCGCTGGGCAGGGCGTACAGGTCGTCGGACCCGTAGAGCGCCTTGATGGTGGACTCCGCAGCGGGCAGGACCTTGTCCTCGACGCCCAGGTCGGCGAGCTCCTCGCTGAGGTTCACCACCTGGCCCGCGTCGATGAGCTCCTGCATCATCGTCGGGGTGCCGCCGGCCATCGACATGTTGGACAGGGCGTCCTGGCCCGCGAGGAGCTGGATCTGCTGGTCCCAGTTGGAACCGTCGATGGCGTCCGGCGTGAGGGGGGCCGCGTCGTTCTCGGCGGAGCACTGGTCGGCGGCGAGCGACTTGAGCGTGCCGACGATGGTGGTGTTGTCGTTGGAGCCGAGGTAAGTGAACTCGTCGCTGCCAGCGCCGGCGCCGCCGCCGGAGTCGCTGCCGGAGCAGGCGGTCAGGGCGAGCGCGGAGATGCCTGCGGTCGCGACGGCCGCGGTGATGCGGCTGACTCGCTGGGTAGTGAACACGTTTCCTCCTTGAAAGGGTCCATCTTGGAGCGCTTCATCGCGGCGCCAGACGGTGTTCTTGAACCGCTTCAATGCTGATCCGAAGCGCGACGTTGAATCGCTTCAGTGACACGATGGCGGAGAGGTCCGCCGGCTGTCAATCGTTCGTTGCCCGATCGTTATCCGGGCGTGGGGCGCACGGTGATCGCTTGCCGCGCCGCCCAGCCCACCGTGCTGGGGCGAGCGATGAGCTGCGGCTGGCAGGTCACGAGTCGGTGCCGGTGCCCGGGCGACGTCGCGGCGTTCATCTCCTCGAGAAGGAGCTTGGTCGCCTCCCGGCCGATCTCCTCGCCCGGTTGGCGCACCGTCGACAGCGGGATCGTCGAGTCCCAGGCCGCGCGGTTGTCGTCGTAACCGATGATCGCGAGGTCCTGGGGGACGCGCAGGGACGAGCCCACGAGGACCGACTGCAGGACGCCCAGCGCCAGCAGGTCCGCCGCCGCCACGACCGCATCCGGTCGCAGGTCCGCGGTGCGTGCGGCGATCTCGTCACCCACACGCCGGCCGTCCTCCACGCGCACGTCGTGGGTCCGTTCGACCTCGAGCGAGACGCCGGGATGCTCGGCGACGGCGCGCTCCACGCCGGCCAGCCGGTCGCGTACCGGCACGAGCTCGGTGGTCCCGGCGAACAGCAGCCGGGTGCGGCCCTGCTCGATGACGTGCGAGGCGGCCAGGTACCCGCCGAGCTCGTTGTCCGGAACCACTGAGCAGATGTCCGAGTGGTCCCCGGGGGCGTCGACCAGGACGACGGGCAGTCCGCGGGCACTGTGGTGCAGGTCCTGGGTGGATCCGTGGTTTGCCGCGATGAGGATCCCCGCGACGCGTTCCTCGACGAACAGGTCGAAGTAGGTCCGCTGCTTGTCCTCCGACAGGTCCGAGTTGGCCAGCAAGAGGTTCAAGCCCGCCGTCCCGGCCGCCTCCTCGGCGCCGCGCGCGATGTCGAGGAAGTAGGAGTTGGACAGGTCGATGATGACGAACCCGAGGGTGGTGCTGCGCCCGGCGGCCAGCGAACGCGCCACCCCGTTCCGGACGAACCCGAGGCTGGCGATGGCGGCCTCGACGCGTTCGCGTGTCGCGGGGGCGACGCGGGCGGTGCCGTTGAGCACGTTGGAGACGGTGCCCATCGACACCCCGGCCGCGCGCGCCACGTCCGAGATGCTCGGCGCGTGCCTCGTGCCCACCGTCGCTCCTTCGCCCACGTGCTCTCCGTCGTCGTCACGAAGATTACCCGCGCCTCGGCACACCGGACGGCACCATCCAGCAGTCGACGAGCTGTCCGAGCCGGAGAGAGGTCAGCGGGCGGACCGCCCCTGCGCGGCGGACGTGCCGAGGTCGCTGCCCTCGAGCTCGTGCCCGTTCTTCACGGCGGCGGCCCACGTCGTGGTGTCGGCCACGCGAGCCCAGTTGGAGTGCAGGAGAGTCATGAGGGTCTCGTGCACCTGGCGGGCGGGCGCCGTGCCGGCCTCGTTGGCGAGGTCGACGGCGCCGGTCGCGTCGGAGAGCACCTCCACAGTGAGCCCGAGCGGCTCGGCGGCGGCCGCCGACGCGAGCACACAGTTGTTCGTCATGTAGCCCACCAGGGTGAGCGTGTCGACATCGTGCTCGCGGGCCCAGGACTCCAGCTCGGTGCCGGCGAAGATGCTCGAGTAGCTCTTCGTCACACGGGCGGCGGCTGATGCCGCTCGCCGCTCGATCTCGGGGTGCAGCTGCCAGGTCGCCGAGCCCGCGGCGAACACCGGCGAGCCGGCGGGCAGCTCGTGGCGGACGACGACGACGGGGACGTCCGAGGCGTCGGCGGCGCAGAGGGCCTCGAGGATCCGGGCGAGCGAGCCCTCACGCGGCGGGTACTGGACGGGCAGGGCTCCGCCGTCGAAGTACTCCTGCTGGGCATCGACGACGACGAGGGCGCGGCGGGGGACAGGCACTGGCGTTCTCCTTCGTGGGGCGGTGCGGCGCGAGGTCGCGCCGCCGCGTCCCACTGTCGTGGTCTCGAGGGCGCTAGCGTGAGTGGCAGACAAGCACACTGTCGATGAGATCAGGACATGCCCATGCGAGTAGCCGTTCGTGCCTTCGACGGGATCACGGCGTTCCACCTGGCGTCGCCGCTGCTCGTGTTCGGCGAGGCGTCCCGCCAGCAGCCGGGGGCCGGCTGGACCACGACGGTCTGGAGCGACGACGCACGGCCCGTGCTGACCTCGGAGGGCTTGTCGGTGGGAGACCTGCACGGACCGGAGGCGGCCGAGACCGCGGACCTGCTCGTCCTGCCCTCCTGGCCTGCCGAGTACCCCGATCCGGACGACACGCTCGTCGGCACGCTGCGCAGGGCGCACGAGCGTGGCGCATGGATCGTCGGCCTGTGCCTGGGCGCGTTCCCCGTGGTCGCCAGCGGCGTGCTCGACGGGCGCACCGCGACCACGCACTGGGCGGCGGCGGCCGAGCTCGCGCGGCGCTACCCGCGGGTGGACGTCCGGGCCGAGGCGCTCTACGTGGACCACGGCGACGTGCTGACGTCCGCCGGGACCGCGTCGGGGCTCGACGCCTGCCTGCACGTCGTGCGCGAGCGGCTCGGCGCGGCGGTCGCCGCGGACGTCGCGCGGCGTCTGGTGATCGCGCCGCACCGCGAGGGCGACCAGGCGCAGTACATCGAACGTCCGCTGCCCGGCGACGACCCCGGCCCGCTCCACGACACCGTGACCTGGGCTCTGGAACATCTCGACGAAGACCTGTCCGTCGACCGGCTCGCCGAGCGGGCGTGCATGAGCCCGCGGCACTTCTCGCGTCGCTTCGCCGAGTCGACCGGCATGACGCCCGCGCGGTGGGTCCTGGACCGCCGCCTCGACGAGGCGCGTGGACTGCTGGAGACCACGGGGCTCCCGATCGGTCGCGTCGCCGCAGCGTGCGGTTTCGCCAGCGTGGTCACGTTCCGGCAGAACTTCGCCGCACGGTTCTCCACCACGCCGACGTCCTACCGGACCAGGTTCGCGACAGCGGGGTCGTGAGCTTTCTTGCGGCCGAGGTGCCCCGGGGCGGCGGTCAGGAACGGCGACGCGCGCGCCTGGACCCGACGACGGCGGCGGCGACCACCAGCAGCGCCCCGGCCGTCATGATCGCGGCGCCGAGGCCCGCGGTCACCCACGGCAGGTTCACCGGGATGCCGAGGTGCACCGTGAGGCCGAGGATCCGCGAGAGCCCCCACGGCAGCACCATCATCTGGTCGTTCCAGGCCGTCAGGACCGTCTCCAGCCCGATGGCGCCGACCACGATCCCGCCGACCAGCACCGGAGCCGACACCGCGAGCAGCACGCGTCCGGCGGTCGCCGCCGGTCCGAGCCCGAGGGAGCGCAGCGCGAACCAGGCGGCGGCGACCACCCAGCAGAACGCCGCGAACGCGATCGTCACGTACACGGCGCGGGACGTCGGGTCCGCCCACAGCCCGTACCAGTAGCCGCCCGGTCCGGTGGACGAGAGAGCGACCAGCAGGACGACGGTCCGCAGCACCGCGGCGCCTCCGACGGCGCCCGCCACCGCGAACGCGGCGCCCCGGCCGACGAGAGCCTGCAGCACCGCCACGAACAGGACCCAGGCGCCGAGCACGAGGACCAGGTGCACCCACCCCAGCGCCCAGGTGTACGCCACGCGGCTCAGCACCAGGGCGGCGGCGGGGAGCGTCCAGACCAGGACGCGATCGGTGCGCGTCGCGGCCGCGGCCAGCGGCGCGACCCGCCAGGGCCGGGTGGCGCCGAGCCACAGGGCGCGCAGGGCGGTGGCGCCGCGCCTGGACCGCCCCCGGGCCAGCAGCCGCTGCCCGGGCTCGGTGCCCAGCAGCAGGGCGACCACGAGCAGGAGCCCGAGGACCCGCGCGACCCAGGCCACCGGCAGGTCGCGGGCGGCGCGCTCGATGCCGAGGTCGGCCGCGGTGAACGTGTACGCGGGCAGGAAGAGGTCGTCGCCGTAGGTCTCGACGTGGTGGGCGCGGGAGGACTCGTAGGCGTCGCGCGCCGACGCCCACGCCCCTCGCGCGTCAGACGCTCCGGTGTCCAGCCAGCGGCCGTGCTGGAGGACGACGTCGCGGTAGTCGGCCAGGACCGTGAACAGGTCGACCTCGTAGTCCAGCGCCGCGAGGAACTGCTCGCGCAGGGCGGGGTCCCGCCACGTGGCCGGATCGGTGCCGGCGACCACGGCGCGCATCTGCTTCGCGACGTCGACGGCGGCGTGCCCCTCGGCCAGCGCGGCGTCCAGGTCGTCGCCGACGATCGAGGAGATCGAGTCCAGCGCCGCGGCGTCACCGGACAGGATGTCCCACTCGAAGATCCACATCATCGGCGGCGGCTCGAGGCCCAGCGCCCGCACCTGGTCGCGGGCGAACGCGCCGATGTACAGGCCGTGCCGGATCGCGTCGCGGGACTGCGCCATCGCGTCGCCGATCGCGGCGACGGTCTGCGGGTCGTCGGAGAACGTGGCGCGTGCCCAGTCGGCGGTGATCTCGCCCGGGTCGGCCTGCGGGTCGGCGGCCAGGCGTGCCGCCGCGTACGTGTTGAGGTCGTAGAGCTGCCAGAAGCCGGACTTGCGGTACAGCGTCATCGGCCCGGCCTTCCACGGACCGCCGTCCTGTGCCCACGCCCACACGCCTTCGAGGTGCGGGTTGACGTCCCGATAGTGCTGCAACGCCTGCTGGTAGGCGGACCCCAGGTCGTTGGGCAGCGCCCCGAACGCCTCGAACTCGCGTCGCGACTGGAGCTCGACGATCCGGCGCTGGTCACCGACCTCCAGCGTCGGGTTCAACGGCAGCCACGAGTAGAAGTCCCCGGCGACGTACTTGGTCGAGACCACGAGAGCGTCGGAGTCGATGCCGGCGAGCACCGCCGCGTACGAGTCCGGGTTGGTGTGCATGTCGCCCACCGCGCCCACGCCGACCGACCAGGACCGGAAGATCACGTCCTTGCCGTGATCCTCGGCGACCCGGGTGAACGCGGTCAGCATGGCGCGCACCGACGCCGCGTCGGTCACGTCCAGCTCGGACCAGTAGTCCCAGCTGGGCAGGTCGTAGATGCGGCCCGCCTCGCCGATGCGGATCATGAGCCCGTCGACCGCCGGCATCGTGTCGAACACCTCGGCGAGCCCGGCGGCATACACGTCCCACAGCTCAGGATCGGTGGTGTCCAGGCCGTGCTCGTCGAGATAGGCCTGCAGGGGTGTGGTGAGCATGAGCATGTCGGTCTGCAGGTAGACGTCCATGCCTGCCTCGTCGGCGTCGGCCCACAGCCCGCCGAAGTCGCGCTGCATCGTCCTGGCGCGGGCGACGTGCTCGTCGGACGCGTCGTAGACGGGCTCGTCGAGGCCGTCGAACGTCACGTACTCGAGGAACCCCGGGACGACGACGCCCGTGAAGCCCTCGGCGAGCTGCGACCTGACGTACCCGCGGAAGTCGTCGGCGTCGTCGGCGAAGCTCGCCGGGTCCACGTAGGGCGCACCGGACACGATGCTGTCCGCGAACGACCCGCCGTTGTGGGAGTAGGGGTCGCCCTCGCGCCAGCCCTGCGGGTCCGGCTCGACTCCCGTGGCGCCCTTGTCGACCAGGCGCATGCTCATCGCCGGCGCCTGGACGACGCCGTCCTCCGCCGCGGGCCACGGGTCCGTCCCGGTGCGGACGCGGTCGGCCAGGGTGTACAGCCCGTGGGCCGCGCCGTCGTCCGTGGTGGCCTCGAGGAGCCAGCCGTCGCCGGTGCTGGTCAGGCGGGAGGTCTCGTCGCGCCGCCCTGACGTCGCGCCCTGGGTCTGCGGCGCGGGCGGCAGGTCGACGCCCGTCGTCACGGTCAGGACGCCGGTCCCGGCGCCCGGTGACTCGCTCCCCGCCGCGGAGGTGTCGGCGTCGTGCACCGCCACGGCCGCGGTGCCGCGCGCCGCGAGCGCGTCCACGACGGCGTCCGCCGCCAGCGTGAGCTGGAGCCGGTCCGCGGTGCGGACCTCGGAGATCTTCGGCGGTGCCGCGGGGGCGGTCGCGGGGGCCGCCTGCGGGTGCTCGGGCGCAGGGGAGACCCGTTCGGCCGAGACCGCGAGCAGACCGGCGAGCTGCGTCGCGACGACGAAGCCGAGCACGAGCAGGACGACGGCGGTGGCGGCCGCGTGCCAGGGGCGCCGGCGCGCGCCGGGGCGAGGGACAGGAGACACGGCGTGAGTGTAGGTGACCCAGGTCACAAGCCGGGCCGGTCGGCATACCCGGGGCCGACTGACGGGCCAGGGGCCTCGGGCACGCCCCCTGGGGGTCCGGCCAGGGACGCCCCCTGGCGCCTTCCCCGTGGCTCCGGAGGGAGTCTCGGAGAGCGGGGGACGACCTCCGCGTCACCCAGGAGGGAAGGCCCCATGCCCGTCATCCGCTTTCAGCTCGACTCCTCGCTCAGCGCCCCGGAGGCCTTCGGGGTGCTGACCGACTTCACCGCCGCGCGGCCGGACGCCTGGCCGACGATCGACGCCGACCACTTCGAGGTGCACGCGCTCGGCGCGAGCTGGGCCGACGTCACCGAGGGCACCGCGTCCGCGTGGGAACGCGCGCACTACGAGTGGGACGCCGACGCCGGCCGCGTCGACATCACGACGCTCGACTCGAAGGTCTTCGGCCCCGGCGGCGGCTGGGTCTTCCAGGTCACCCCGACCGCCTCGGGCTCCCGCATCGACGTCGAGCTCACCCGGCACCCCGAGTCCCTCAAGGGCAGGCTGCTGGCCGCGCTCCTGCCCCTCGTGGCGCCGGCGTCGCTCCGCAAGTCGTTCAGCGGCCCGCTGCACGCCGTCGCCTGACCTGCCACCACCGATCGCCCACCACCGATCACCCACGACCTACCACCCGTCACCGGCGGCACGGCCGCCGCGACTGAGAGGAACGACCCCATGTCCGAGATGAACCCCGCCCCGGAGCGTGTCTGGCTCGTCACCGGGAGCTCCCGCGGCTTGGGCCGCGCCGTCGTCGAGGCCGCGCTCGAGCGCGGCGACGCCGTCGTCGCGACCGCCCGCCGCACGGACGATCTCGCCCCCTTGACCGAGCGCTTCGGCGACCGCGTGCTGCGCACCCCGCTCGACGTCACGGACCCCGAGGCGGCACGGGCCGCCGTCGCCGCCGGGGTCGACCGTTTCGGACGGCTCGACGTCGTCGTGAACAACGCCGGCTACGCCGACAGCGCGGCGATCGAGGAGATGCCCGAGGACGTCTTCCGACGCCAGATCGAGGCGAACCTGTTCGGCGTCGTCAACGTCACCCGGGCCGCGCTGCCCGTGCTGCGCCGACAGCGCTCCGGGCTGTTCCTCCAGCTCTCCTCGGTCGGCGGCCGGGTCGGCGGCACGCCGGGCATGGGGGCCTACCAGGCCGCGAAGTTCGGTGTCGAGGGGTTCTCCGAGGTGCTCGCCGCCGAGGTCGCTCCCTTCGGCGTGCGCGTCGTGATCGTCGAACCGGGCGCCTTCCGCACCGACTGGCAGGGCGGCTCGATGCAGCGGTACCCGGCGGGTGCCGACTACGCGGCGACCGTCGGCGCGATCAACGACCTGCGCGCCGAGACCGACGGCACCCAGGCCGGGGACCCGGCACGGGCCGCCGAGCTGCTCGTGAGCCTCCCGGAGCGGCCCGACCTCCCGCTCCGGCTGCCGCTCGGCTCCGACGCCGTCGAGCGCGCGCTCGCCGGCGACCAGCGCCGCATCGACGAGACGACGGCGTGGGCCGACGCGAGCCGGAGCACCGACTTCGCGGTGCTGTGACCATGCCCGCGACGACCCGGTCCCGCCTGGGGCGGGTGCTCGTGCCGGGCACGGCGGTGCCCACGCGGGCCGGGGACCGCACGACGCCGTTCGAGATCTTCTTCGACCTCGTCTTCGTCTTCGCCCTCACCCGGGTCGTCGCGCTCGTCGAGGCGGCGCCCGGGGCAGCCGCGCTCGGACGTGGGCTCGTGCTGCTGCTCATGCTCTGGTGGTCGTGGTGCGCGTTCATCTGGCTCGGCAACCAGGTGCGCCTCGACCGGGGGTTCGTGCGGGTCGGGATGCTCGTCACGATGGCGGCCCTGTTCGTCATCGGGCTCGTGGTCCCCGAGGCGTGGGTGGCCCGCCCGGGCGTTGTCGCGCCCGCGGTCGTCCTCGCGATCGCCTTCACGGTGGTGCGCGCGTGCTACGTCGTGCTCCTCGTGGCGGTGGCCTGGCGCCGCCGTCGGCTGCGCACGCAGATCCTGCTCGACCTCGTCCCGCAGTCGCTGTCGATCGGCCTCCTGTTCGCCGGCGCGCTGCTCGGGGGAGGGTGGCAGACGGCGCTGTGGGCGAGCGCGTTCGTCGTCGACTTCGGCGGCGGGCGGTCCGCGTCGCGGTACCGCGGCTGGCGGGTGGGCAGCGCGGGGCACCTCGCCGAGCGGCACGACCTCGTGCTCATCATCGCGCTGGGCGAGACCGTGCTCGCCACCGGCGCCCGGGTCGACCCGTGGACCTCCGACCCCGCCGCGCTCGGCGTCGTGCTGCTCGGCTTCCTGCTGACCGTGAGCCTGTGGTGGGCGTTCTTCGGGAGGCTCTCGGGCGAGGCGGCCCGCGCCCTGGAGAGCTCCGACCGCTCCCGGCGTTCGGCGCTCGCGCGTGACGGGTACACGTTCGGGCACCTCCCGATCGTGGGCGGCGTGGTCCTGGTCGCCCTCGGCGTCGCCCTCCTGCTCGACGACGTCGCGGGCGCGCCGGGCGCACCCGCCGACGGGTTCGCCGTCGCCGTCCTCGCCGGGGGCGTCGTGAGCTTCCTGCTCGGCCTGGAGACGTTCCGGTGGGTGCTGCTGGGCAGGTGGCGGCCCGAGTCGGCGGTCGCTGCTGCACTCGTGCTCGCGACCGCCGCCGCGTCGCCGTGGCTGGCGGCCTGGACCGTGGCCGCCGCGGTCGCGGGGATCGTCACGGTCGCAGCCGCCGTCGTCGGGGGAGCGCCGCCCCGGACGAGGCGAGGGGGAGCGCCCGCCCCGTCAGCCGGACGCGACCAGCGCGTCGCGCAGGGCCGTCGCCAGCTGTCGCCGTGACGTGATGCCGAGCTTCCCGAACACCTTGCGCAGGTGCCACTCGACCGTCCGCGGGCTGAGGAAGAGCTGGGCCCCGATCTCCGGGTTCGTGCTCCCGGTCGCGGCGAGGCGCGCGATCTGGCGCTCCTGCGCCGTCAGCTCGTCGACGGGGCCGGTGGCCGACCGGTGCACGACCTCCCCGGTCGCGGCCAGCTCCCGCGCGGCCCGCTCCGCGAAGGCGTGGGCACCGAACCGGACGAGCTGCTCGTGCGCCTGGCGAAGGACGTCGCGGGCCTCGACACGCCGGTTCTGGCGGCGCAGCCATTCGCCGAACAGCAGCCTGGCCCGGGCCTCGGCGGTACCGACCCGGGTGCGGCCGAGGGCGTCGATCGCGGTGCGGTAGAGCGCCTCGGCGTCGCCGTCGTCGGCGAGCAGCGCGGCCGACCTGGTGGCGAGGCCGACGGCCCAGTCCGTCCCCGTCGCCGCGGCGATCTCCTGGAGGCGGGCTGCCGCGGGCCGGCCCTGCTCGGGGACGCCCGCGCGCACGGCGGCCTCGACGTGCTCGGGAAGCACCCAGGCGGCGAGGCCGATGTCGAACGGGTGACCGTCCGCGCCGGCCGTGGCCGCGAGCGCCTCCGCGTAGCGGGCCCGGGAGTTGTGCAGGACCCCGCTGTGCAGCACGTCCGAGAGCCGCCACTGCGCCTCGCCGCGTTCGGCGACCCGGCGCGCCACCGCGGCCGAGGACTCCTGCTTCGCCGCGTCGTCACCGCGGTAGGCGGCGAACCAGCCGGCCCGGTCGGGGCCTTCCGGGACGTCGCTGGCGGCCATGATCTCGCGGAGGCCGCCGTAGAGCTCCTCGGCGTCGGCGATGCGGCCGCTCATGAGCAGGATCGGGTAGTGCTCCGACATCGCCATGGCGAGGGTCGAGAACGCGCCGTCCTGCTGGCAGGCGTCGACGAACTCGGCCGACGCGTCCGCGTACGTGGCGTCGTCGAGGAGCACGCGGGCGACGAGGCAGGTGAGGGGGAGCCAGCGCATCGCGCCGACCTCCTGGCTGACGTCGGCCCCGTACCCCCGCATCGGGTCGGTGTCGCCCTCGTCGGTGTCCGCGTCGAGCGAGCGCAGCGCGGTGAGTGCCGCGCGCAGCATGGGTGCGGCCGGACCGTAGCCGTCGAGCGCGAGGACGGCGAGCCCGCGCAGCGCCTCGCGCGCGGCGCGCGACCCGGGGCTGAGCGGCGCGGTGGCGTCGGTGGCGAGGATGCCGTGCGCGACCTCTGGGATGCCGGTGCCGCGGGCGGCGGAGCCGGCGAGGACCGCGGCGATGAAGGCGTTGGCGTAGGTGACCGTCGCGGCGTCGCCGTCGAACGGTGCGAGCCGGTTCGCGGCGTCGAGCAGCAGCTGCGCGCCGTCGCGGCCGGGGGAGACGTAGAACTGGACGTGGCCGCGGACGAGGTCGACGCGCGCCTGCTGGTGGGCGTTGAGCAGCTCGGGTTCCACGCGATCGACGAGTCGTTGCGCCTGCTGCATGGAGCCGGCGCGGAGGGTGTCCTCGGCGGCCATCAGCATCCGGCGGGAACGCATCGTGCGGTCGGGGGTCAGCTCCGCCCCGCGGACGTGGAAGCTCGCCGCGGCGACGACCCCGCCGCGCACCCGGGCGCGGTCGGCGGAGCGCACCAGCTCGGCGGCGACGTCCTCGTCGAAGCCGAGGGTGCTCTCGGCGAGGTGCCAGGCCCGCCGGTCGGGGTCGAGCGCGGGGTCGGTCGCCTCGGCGATCGCACGGTGCGCGGCGCGCCGGTCGGCGGCCGGCTCGGCGGCGACGACGGCGGAGCGCACGAGGGGGTGCCGGAAGCGCAGACGTGCGCCGAGGTCGAGGAGGTTCTCCTCGATGGCGGGGGCGAACGCGGCGGCGTCCAGGCCGAGCGAGGCGGCTGCGGCGAGCACGAGCGTGGGGTCGCCCACGGGCTCGATGGCGGTGACGAGCAGCAGCCGCCGGGTGTCGGCGGGCAGCCGCTCGACGCGGCGCCGGAAGGCGTCCTCGAGCTGGGCGCTCACACCCATCCGGCCGTGGGGCGCGGGCGGGGCCGCGAACTCCCCGGCGCCCCGCCGGAGCTCGACGAGCGCGAGCGGGTTGCCACGCGACTCGGCGACGATGCGTTCGCGCACGGCCGCGTCCACGGGGCCGGCGACGACGCTGGCGAGCAGCGTGCGCGCGTCGGCGTCGTCGAGCGGGCTGACCACGAGGTCCTCGATCGCGGCGAACCGCTCGTCGACAGGCTCCCGGACGGCGAACACGATCCCGACGGACTCGGCGACGAGGCGCCGCGCCACGAACGCGAGCACCTGGGCCGAGGCCTGGTCGAGCCACTGCGCGTCGTCCACCAGGCACACGAGCGGGCGGGTCTCGGCGGCATGGCTGAAGAGGCTCAGCACCGCCAGGCCGAGGACGAACCGGTCCGGGGCGGGCCCGGAGCGCAGGCCGAGCGCGACGCCCAGCGCGAGCGACTGCGGTTCCGGGAGGGAGTCCAGGCCCTCGAGGACGGGCGCGCACAGCTGCTGGAGGCCGGCGAGCGCCAGCTCCATCTCAGACTCGACGCCGACGGCCCGCAGCACCCGGCAGCCGGTCGCCTGTGCGGCGACCTCGTCGAGGAGGACCGTCTTGCCGAGCCCCGCCTCGGCCCGCAGGACCAGGGCCCGGCTCTCGCCGCCACGGACGCTGGCGACGAGCCGGCTGAGCCGCTCGCGCTCACGACGACGCCCGATCAGGGCCGGGCCGTGCGCGCTGGGCGTCATGGACGCAGAGCCTAGCCGCAGGCCACGGGCGGGGCGGCGGGTGCCCGCGGGCACGTCGGTGCGGACGTCGGGGTGGAGGTCCGTGTGGAGGTCAGCGTGGAGGTCCGGGCCGGCGGGCGCGGCGACGTGCGGGTCACCGTGGTTCACGGGCCGTCCGGGTGAACTCGGCCGTGGCGACCCGCCACCGGCCCTCGTCGAGCCGGTAGGCCAGGGCGAGGGAGCCCGCGCCGTGCCGGGCAGGGCTCTCGCCGTCCGGGTAGAGGGTGTCCTCGACGGACCAGGTCCCGTCGGCGCGGTCGTCGGCGAGGACGTCGAGCTCCTCGTCGGACGACTGGACGACGAGCCGCCCCGGTCCGACCGCGCGATCGATCGCGGCCCCGATCCCCGAGCTGGCGGCGAAGCAGCCGAGCTCGCCGTCGGGACCGTAGGCGCGGAACCGGCCGTCGGCGGTGAACACCGCCTCCAGCTCGGCCCAGTCACGGGCGGAGGCGGCGCGGCAGAGCCGGGCCTGCACGCGGCGGAGCTCCTCGAGCACGAGCAGCCGGTCGAGGGGCGCCAGCGGGTCGGTCATGCGAGTCCCCGTCGTGCGGTCGTGGTGCGGTGGGTCATCGGAGTCCCTTCGTGTACGGCGTCTGGCGTCAACACCGCCAGCGTCGCGCTCGCCGCCGTGCGGGACACCAGGGGAACACCCTGGTCGGCACCCTGGGGTCGTCGCCGCGCGGCGCGCAGGGCCGCGCCCCGGCCGGACGCCGGGCCGCCGGTCGGACACCAGGGCCTCACCCAGTGCCCGACCCAGTACCTCACCCGGTGGTCGTCCAGGGGGTGACACCGGCGCCTCGGCGTGGGCCCGCACGCGACGGTGGCTGCCATGCACACCACCACACCACCGCCCCGCAGCCCGCGTGCGACCGCTCGTGCCGCGCTCGCCGTCCGCCCCGCTGCTGCCCACCGCGCCGCCACGCGCGTCCTCGCCGTCCTCGGCGCGCTCGCCGTGCTGCTCGCCTGCTGGGGTTCGCTCCTGCCGCCGGCGCACGCTGCCGCACGTCCCGCACCACCGGTCACGCCGGTCGTGCACGTCGACTCCGGCGACCTGCACGGTGCCGCGACGTCGGCCGGCCTGGAGTTCCGCGGCGTGCCCTACGCGGCGCCGCCGACCGGCGAGCTCCGGTGGAAGCCGCCGCAGCCGGTCAGCCCCTGGTCCGGCGTCCGTGCGGCGACCGCGTACCCGCCGGTCTGCCCGCAGGCGCCGCCGAGCCCGAACGGCCAGAGCGAGGACTGCCTCTACCTCAACGTGACCGTGCCGTCCGGCACCGCCGCCGACGCGAAGCTCCCGGTGATCGTCTGGATCCACGGCGGCGGCTTCGAGCTGGGGGAGGGCGCGGACTACGAGGCGTCCGACCTCGCATCCCACGGGGCCGTCGTCGTCACGATCAACTACCGGCTCGGCCTGCTCGGCTTCCTGTCCCACCCCGCGCTGGCCGACCGCGGCGGCGCCAGCGGCAACTACGGCCTCATGGACCAGCAGGCGGCACTGCGCTGGGTGCACCGGAACATCGCCGGCTTCGGCGGTGACGCCAAGAACGTGACGATCGCGGGCCAGTCGGCCGGCGGGCTGTCGGTCGCGATGCACCTGGCCTCACCGGGCGCCAAGGGGCTCTTCCAGCGCGCCGTGATCCAGAGCGGGGCGTTCGCCCCGGTGCAGAAGACGCTCGCCCAGGCGGAGAAGGAGGGGGTCGCGTCGGCGGCGGCGGTCGGTTGCGCCGATCAGGACTCGGACCAGACCCCCGGACAGACTGCCGACTGCCTGCGGCACGTGCCCGTCGAGACCCTGGTCGCGCACCAGCCGCTCTCGATCACGCCCGGCGTCGTCGACGGCGCCGTGCTGCCGCGGTCGGTGGGCGACGCCATCGCGACCGGGCGCTTCCACCGGGTGCCGATCCTCAACGGCGTCAACACCCAGGAGAACCGCATCTTCACCACGCTCGGCCTGAGCGTGACCCGCGGCGCCACGGCGGTCCTGCCCGGCCCGGTCGACGCGTCGAGCTACGAGTCCACCATCGCCACGAACTTCGGGGTCGACGCGCGGACGGCGTCGTTCATCGCGAAGGCCTACCCGCTGTCGCGGTACGCCTCGCCGGCGCAGGCGTTCAGCGTGCTCAACTCTGACGCCAACTTCTCCTGCCCCGCGTTCGCGCTCGACGGCGCGGCCTCCCGGTGGGTGCAGACCTACGGGTACGAGTTCAACGACGCCGAGGCACCCCGCCTGTTCGCGCCCGACACGCTGGGCGCGCCGTACGCGGCGACGCACCAGTCCGAGCTGGCCTACCTCTTCGACCAGCCCAACGCCCCGCTGCCCGGCCAGCTCTCGCCGTCCCAGCAGCAGCTCGCCGACACCATGCAGACCGCATGGGTCCAGTTCGCGCGCACCGGGTCCCCGACGACCGCCGCCACGCCCTGGCCGCGGTTCGACCTCCGCAGGCAGCAGATCCTCTCGCTCGACGACCCGGCCCCGACGGTCGAGCGCGGGTTCGCGGTCGACCACCGGTGCGGCCTCTGGGCCGCGGTCGACCTGTTCGGCTCGCACTGACCGCGCCGCCACCCGCATCCCACGACCTGCACCCCACCACCCGCAACCCACCACCCGCAACCCACCACCAGGACCGAGAGGCCACGTCATGATCGACAGAAGATCGTTCCTCCGCACCACCGGTGTGCTCGCCGCGGCCGGAGCCGTCGGCTCCCAGGCCGGCCCCGCGATCGCCGGCCCGCCCGCCACCGGCCCGTCCGCGCAGGTCCCCGTGCTGCCGGTCCGCCCGGCATTCCCCGAGATCAAGCAGGTGAGGGCCGGCGAGCTCGACGTGGGCTACGCCGAGCTCGGCCCCGCGCGAGGGACGCCGGTGATCCTGCTGCACGGCTGGCCGTACGACATCCACAGCTTCGCCCGGGTGGCACCCCTGCTCGCCGACCAGGGGTACCGAGTGATCGTGCCCTACTTCCGCGGGCACGGGACGACGACCTTCCTGTCCACCCGCACCTTCCGCAACGCCCAGCAGTCCGTCATCGCGCTGGACATCATCGCCCTGATGGACGCGCTGCGGATCCCGAGCGCGGTGCTCGCGGGCTACGACTGGGGCTCGCGCACCGGCGACATCATCGCCGCGCTCTGGCCGGAGCGGGTCCGGGCCCTCGTGTCGGTGACGGGCTACCTGATCACCAACCGGGAGGCCAACGAGGAACCGCTCCCGCCGGCCCTCGAGTGGGCCTGGTGGTACCAGTACTACTTCGCCACCGAGCGGGGTCTGCGCGGACTGAACAACCCGCAGTACCGCGACGAGCTGGCCCGGCTGGTGTGGACGTTCAACTCGCCCACCTGGTCGTTCGACACGGCGACCTTCGCCCGGACCGCAGCGGCGTTCACCAACCCGGACTACGCCGCGATCGTCGTCCACAACTACCGCTGGCGGCTCGGCCTCGCGCCCGGCGACCCGAGGTACGACCGGCTGGAGAAGCGCCTGGCCGCCGGACCCACGATCGGCGTGCCGACGATCACGATCGACGGCGCGGACGACCCGTTCACCCCGGACGGCGACGGTGCGCGATACCGCGCCAAGTTCGTCGGCCCCTACGACCACCGGACCTTCGCCGTCGGGCACAACGTGCCGCAGGAAGCGCCGGAGAAGTTCGCGCAGGCGGTGGTCGACGCCACCGGCCTGTGACCCGAGCCCCCTGTGCCTCCAGGTCCGGACGGAGCCCCGTCCGGACCTGGACGCGCGCCGAGGACCGCACGGGCGGGACGGCGTTCGCGGCCGCACTGGTGGTGAGGGCGGTGCGGGGGTACAACGAAGCCATGGGCACGGTGCGCGTCTACCTCCTCGACGACCACGAGCTGGTGCGCCGAGGGCTGCGGGGCCTGTTCGAGACCGAGGACGGCTTCGAGGTGGTCGGAGAGTCCGGCTCGGCCCTCGAGGCGATGCGGGACATCCCGCGGTGCCGCCCGGACGTGGCGCTGCTGGACGTGCGCCTGCAGGACGGGTCGGGCGTCGAGGTGTGCCGCGAGCTGCACTCCTCGATGCCCGGGCTGCGCGCCCTGATGCTCACGTCGTACGACGACGACGAGGCGCTGTTCTCGGCGATCATGGCGGGGGCGTCCGGGTACCTGCTGAAGGTGATCGCCGGCTCGGACGTGCTCGACGCGGTGCGCCGGGTCGCGGCCGGCCAGTCCTTGATCGACCCCGCGCTGACGTCGCGCGTGCTCGAACGGCTCCGCGCCGGGCCCGCCGAGGCACCGGCGCTCGCGGCACTGAGCGAGCAGGAGCACAAGGTGCTGACGCTGATCGCCGAGGGGCTGACCAACCGGCAGATCGGGGCGCAGATGTTCCTCTCCGAGAAGACCGTGAAGAACTACGTGTCCAACATCCTGACGAAGCTGGACCTGGAGTCGCGGACCCAGGCCGCGGTGCTCGCGACCCGGCTGCTCGGCGGGTCGCAGGGTGCGGCTCCGGGTCGACGGCCCGTCTGATCCTGGCGGCCCTCAGGTCTCCTGGGTCGTCCCGTCGATCGGGACCCGCCACGTCAGGACGCTGCCCCGTGGCTGTCGCGGCGTGAGCTCGAGGGTGCCGCCCAGCTCCGCCGCGCGGTCGGCGAGGTTGACCAGCCCGCTGCGCGCCAGCGCCGGGTCGAAGCCGACGCCGTCGTCGCTGATCGAGCAGGTCAGCTCGTCCGGCCCGGCCTCCACGGTGACCCAGACGCCGTGCGCGGCCGCGTGCCGGGACGCGTTCGAGAGCCCCTCGCGCAGCACGGCGACGACGTGGTGGTGCAGCAGGGGGTCGACCATCGTGTCCACGGGGCCGTCGACCCGCAGGAGGGGGGCGGGGTCGAGCACGCGGGCGTACTCCGCCACGACGGCCTGGATCTTGGCCCGCAACGAGTGCGACTGCCCTCCCACGGTCCGCAGCCCGGCGATCGACTGGCGTACCTCGCGGATCGTCTCGTCGAGGTCGTGCGTCACGGTGCGGAGGCGTTCCTGGACCGCGGGCGGCGCCTGGCGGTCGATCGCCTGCAGCTGGAGCCCGAGGGCGAACAGGCGTTGGGTCACGCCGTCGTGCAGGTCGCGTGCGATGCGGTTGCGCTCCGCGAGGACGGCGATCTCCTGCTGCATGGCCCGCGTGTGCCGTCGCTCGAGGACGAGGGATGCCTGGGCGGCGAAGTTGGCGACGAAGTCGGAGTCCTCGCCGAGCGGTTCCGCGTACCCGCGGGTCGGGAACACGATGACGAGCGCGCCCCGGGTGAGCGTGTCGACGGACAGCCGGGTCATGACGGCGTGGCCGCCGCCCGGCAGGTCCGCCCAGCGCGTCTCGCTGCTGGCCATGGCGAGCATGAGGGCGGGGTGCAGCTGGGCGAGCGTGCGCCGAGGGTCCTCGCTCACGTCGCCGGCCGCCGCGCGGACGACGAACGTGCCGAGGGCGTCGGGGGAGGGGTCCGGGGCGATCGCCATCGCGGTCAGCCCGCCGGACGCGCGCAGCGCGGCGTGCAGGACCGCGTCGACGGCCTCGTCGGTCCCTGCGGCTCGCAGCACCGTCGAGGGCACGGTGGCGACCGCCTCGAGCCAGCGTGCGCGACGCTCCGCGGTCATGAGCAGACGGGCGTGGTCGATGGCGAGGCCGGCGAGGACGGCGAGGGCGGTGACGGCGGCCTCGTCGTCGGCGGTGAACGTCGGTCCTGTCGTCTTGTCGGTGAGGTAGAGGTTGCCGAAGACGTGGCCGCGCACCCGCACGGGCAGCCCGAGAAAGGTGGTCATGGGTGGGTGCCCGGCGGGGAACCCCGTGGAGGACGGGTGGCGGGACAGGTCGTCCAGCCGCAGAGCCTCCTGGTGGACGATCAGGTGGCCGAGGAGCCCGCGGCCGGTGGGCAGGTGCCCGATCTGCGCACGCTCGTCGTCGCTGATGCCCTCGGTGACGAACTCGACGAGGTGGCGGCGCGAGCGTCCGATGACGCCGAGCGCGCCGTACCGGGCTCCCGACAGCGTGCACGCGGCTCGCACGACACCGTGCAGCAGGTCCCGCAGGTCGAAGTCGGCGGCGACGCCGCTGACCGCCTGCAGGATGGCGTCCTGCACCTCGGCCGAGGTCTTGTCCACGGCCACGAGCGTAGGCCGGTCCCCCCGCTCCGGTCGCGCGGGCGCGCGGCCCTCGGAGGCGGGGGGACCCTCGCGCCCCCTCACACCAGGACGGGCCAGCGCCGCACCAGGGCCGTCTGCTGCCACCAGGCACCCAGGCCGAGCGTGCGTCCGGCATCACCGAGCGCGAGGGCGATCAGGACGAGCGCGTAGATCAGGTGGTCGTCCATGAAGGGGTTGTTCGCCGGCGGGAGCACGGCGGACCACATCAGCACGAGCAGGAGCGCCCCGGCCACGGCGGCGATCCGCATGCCGATCCCGAGGATGAGGGCGACCCCGATCCCGAGGAGCCCGATCATGAAGATCCAGTCGACCCACGCCTGGCCGGCGAGGCCCTGGTAGAGGTCGGCGAACGGTCCGGCGGTCGCGTGGCCGAGGAAGCCCGCGGTGGGCTGTCCGCCGTCGAGCCAGGCGCCCTCGGGCGGTGTCTCGTGGCCGAGGCCGAAGAGCTTGTCGAGGAAGGCCCACAGGAAGATCCACCCGAGGCAGATCCGGATGACGGCGCCGACGTAGCGCAACGCTCGCCGTGCGGCAGGGGAGGTCCCGGTCGTGCTCTCGCCGACCGTGCCCGCGGACGCGGCCACCGGCGTCTCGTGGCGGCTCTGGAACGTGCTCATGATGACGTGCCTCCTGATGACAGGCCGCCGACAGGTGCGGCGGCACGGGCTGGAGAAACGAAGCTGGTGACGGCGGCCGACCGCGTCCGGTCCACCGTGGCGACCTCGTCCGCCACCTCGGCGAGGGGACGGGGCGGGACGACCTCGACGGGGCATCGCGCGTGCTGGAGCACCGCCCGGGTCACGCTGCCGAGCACGGCCGCGACCATCCGCGAGCCCAGGGCGCCGCCCCCGTGCCGGCCCATGACCAGCAGGTCGGCGCCGTCGGACCAGCGCACCAGGGTGTCGGCGACGTTGGCGTACTCGACGTTGCTCTCGTGGGCCACGCCGGGGTGCGCGCGGGCGGCCGCCTCGATCAGGCCGTCGATGATGTCGTGCGCCTGGACGCCCCACTCCTGCTGGACCGACCACTCGTCGACCAGGTAGCTGTAGAAGGGGTCCAGCCGCCAGCAGTGCACGATCTCGACCCGCGCGTCCCGCTGGGCGGCGACGGCGAACGCGTGCTCCAGCACCTCGGCCGAGGAGCGCGACCCGTCGATCGCCGCCACGACGTGGTGCGAGCCGGGCTTCGGGGCCAGGTCGCGCGGGACGCTCACCACCGGGCACAGCGCGCGAGCGACGACGCCGAACGTGGTGCTGCCGGTGAACATCCGCTCGACCACCGAGGTGGTGCGATGCCCGAGCACGACGAGGCGGGCCCGCTCCCCGGCTGCCGTGAGGACGTCGACCGCAGGGCCGAGGGCCACCTGGAGCCGCGTGCCGACCGTGCCGTCCGACAGCTCCTCCGCCCGGTCCCGGGCGTCGGCGAGGAGCTGGTGCCCGACGTCGACGAGGGGCTCACCGCTGATCAGCGGGAGCATCGGGCCGACCGGGACGATCTCGTGGATCGCGTTGATCAGCCACACGGAGCAGCCGTCACGCTCCGCCTGGCGCACGGCGAAGGCCAGGGCCCGCGCGGACTCCGGCGACCCGTCGATGCCGACCACGATCGGGCGGTCCGAGGGTGTGTGCGGCGGTATGGCGCTCGGTGTGGTGCTCATGGTGGTGCTCCGGTCCCTGGCGTGGTCGTGGGCGTCGTTGCGGTCTCCACGGTGCTCCGGCCGTGGCGCCGTCGTCAGGGCCATGCGCCACCTCCGGCCCGGGACGTTCGGACCTCGGTCCCGGGGACCACCGTCGGTTCAGGTGTCGGTCGAGATCGCGTCGTCGACGCTGCGGCGCCGGGTGCGCGGGGGCGTGGTGCCGTACCCGAGGCGCATGAGCATCTGCGGCGGCGCGTCGAGGGAGAGCGCCTGCCGCAGGTCGTGGCGGGTGGTGGGGTTCTCCAGCACGGTGGTCGCGAACGACGCGCGGACGAAGTAGGTGGTGGCCACCAGCAGCAGACGTTCGAGGGCCTGGCCGGCCGCGACCCAGTCGCGGGGCGTGTCGCCGGCGGTCACGAGGACCGCCATCGTCGAACGCTGCTCGAACCGGGCGTTGCCGGCGCTGGCGAGGAACCGGCGGACCGGTGCCTGGTCGTCGAACGTCCACGGGCCGAGCAGGTCCTGCGGGATGCCGTCGCGGCGGTCGGACGGCACCGCCGTCCAGGCCTTCTCCTCGTCGCGGGCCGTCGCGTCCTCGGCGGCCAGCGCCTCGGCGCGCCGCACCAGGGACATCACCTTGGCCCGGACGGGTTCCGACGGTTGCACGAGAGGCAGCAGCGCGCCCTCGTCGTGGGCGGCGACCTGCATCGCCTGCAGGACGTCGGCGTCCAGCGGCTGGTCGTCGAACGGGCTGCGCGTCGTCGCACGGCGGGCGATCGCCACGGCCAGCTCGAGCTCGTCGATGTCGGGCTCGAGGCCCGGCAGGAGCTCGATCGTCGCGACGAGGAGGCGGTCCTCGCGGTCGGGCAGCACCGTGAGCACCGGCGTCAGCGACTCGCGCCGCGCCGCCATCCGGACGTTGAACAGGAACGCGCCGCAGCTGATGAGCATCTCGCGCCCGTGCGGGTCGCTGTGGCGCAGCTGCCGCGCCGGGTCGGCACGCACCGTGATGCGGTTGCCCCGGACCGTGACCTGCCACGGCTGCGTGTTGTGCACGCTCGGCGCGTGCGCACCCGCCCGCAGGATCCGCTCGATCCTGGCATCGAGGAGCTCCATGACCCCACCGTCCTCGCAGCGCTCGGCCGGCACCGGCCGTCGGGCGACGATCGGGGCGGCGCCGCCGGGGAGTGGCGGCGCCACCTCGCCAGCAGACCAGGGCACAGGGCGTCCCCGGTAGGGCAGGACGGCCCGGGCCGCCTGGTCCTTCGCCTCTGGTCGGTCCGCCGTCGGGCCCGCACGGTGGTGCCAGGGGGACATCCCGGCAGCACGACCGGAGACGAGGTCCGATGACCACGAGGGACGAGCGCATCGCGCGCATCGTCGCAGCGGGCTGCCGCGCGCCGAGCGTCCACAACACGCAGCCGTGGTCGGTGCACGTCGAGGACCACCGCCACCTGACGGTGCGCGCCGACCCGTCCCGGCAGCTGGACCGCTGCGACCCGCAGGGGCGGGAGATGTTCATCAGCTGCGGAGCATTCCTGCTGAACCTGCGCGTGGGTGCGGCGCACGAGGGCCTCGACGCGCACGTCCAGCTCTCGCCCGACCCTGACGACCTCCTGCTGGCGGCGCGGGTCACGCTCGATGACCGCGGTGCGCCGAGCACCTTCGACCCGGCCCTCTTCCGCGCCCTCACGAGCCGTCGCACGGTCCGTGGCAGTGCGGCCGCGCGGCCGCTGCAGAGCCCCGACGTCGAGCGACTGCGCCGGGCCGTCGTGCTCGAGCACGCCGACGTCGTCCTTCTCGGCCCGCACGACGCGGCCCGAGGCCGCCTGGTGTCGGCCATGCGCAGGGCGGAGGCGCTCGCGCTCGGCGACGACGCCCTGCTCGCGCAGGACCGGAGCTGGCTCGGCGTCTCCCGGGACCGTGTCGACGGGGTGCCCGTCGACGCGATGGGCGGGTGGTTCCGGGAGTCCGTCGTCGATCAGCACTCCCTCGACCGCGACGTCGCCAGCGGGGCGCGCACCTTCGAGACCGGCGCCACGAGCGCCCTCCTCACGACCCCGCAGGACGGGCCGCGGCACTGGCTGGTCGCGGGCCAGGCCCTGGAACGGATGCTCCTGGTCGCCACGACACGCGGGATCCAGGCATCCTTCGCGACACGCGTGCTGGAGAACCCCGCGACGCGTGCCGAGGTCGAGCGGGCGTTCCACCTGGACTCCCGTGCGCAGGTGCTGCTGCGGTTCCGGTACGGCTCGGGAGCGCCCTTCACGCCGCGCCGCGAGCCCGACGACGTGATCCGCGCGGGCTCTCACGGGTCCCACGACCAGGGTGCGGCGCCGGACCGGGACGAGACCCGGACCGGGAGGTCCTCATGAGGTGGTCGCACGATGGATCTTCACGCCACGGGACTCCACACGATGGGCGTTCCCGCGGCGGGATCCCCGCGGTCCTCGCGCTCGCGTGCGCGATCGTCCTGGCAGGCGGGGGCCTCGTCCTCGGGCTCCTGGTCGCGGCCCCTCACGACGCGGGGACGGGGTGGACGTCGCAGTCCATGATGGTCCCGGCCCGCGCGGGAGGGGGCATGCTCGGGCCACCGGCGGGTGCCGGCGGCACCCGGCGCGGCGACGTCGCGGTCCAGGGCCAGCAGGTCCGGCAGATGCAGAGATGGCTCCGGCAGTGGTATCCCGAGCAGCCCGTGGCGCAGTACCGGCCGATGATGCGCGACCTGACCAGGCTCTCGGGCGAGGACCTCGACCGCGCCTTCCAGCGGGACATGGCGCAGATGCGTCGCTGGCTCGTGCAGTGGTCCGGGCCGACCTCCGGCGGCTGCCGAGCCTGGCGTGCAGGACGGGCCCTTCCGCCCGTCCACGAACCGGCAGGAGGTCCACCGTGCTGGCCGCCGACATCATGACCACCGCCGTCGCCACCATCGGGCCGGACGACCGGGCCGAGGACGCCTTGCGCGCTCTCGGCGACCGGGCGATCACGGCCATGCCCGTCGTCGACCACGACGGCCGTCTCGTCGGGATCGTCAGCGAGGGGGACCTGCTGGCGAGCGGCGTCGCCCGGGACCCCAGGTCGACGCTGCGCCGGGACGCCGCAGGGGACCGCGGGCTCCCGTGGCCCACCGTCCGGGTCGGAGACGTGATGACGCGCCCGGTGGTCACCGCGGTGCCGAACCAGGACGTCGCGAGCCTCGTCGGCACCATGCTCGCCCGCGGCATCCACTCCGTGCCCGTCGTCCTCGGTGCGCGTGTCGTGGGGATGCTCAGCCGCAGCGACGTCGTCCGCGCGCTCGCGCGCACCGACGCCCAGATCGCCGCCGACGTGACGGCTCAGCTGCGTGGCGCCGGCCTCGACGGGTGCACGTGCGCGGTCGAGGACGGCACCGTGCGCCTGGTCGGCGGCTCCGCCGCGGACCTCCGGCTGGGGTCGTCGCTCGCGCGGACCGTCGCGGGGGTCCGCGCGGTGGTCACAGACTCTCCGGCCAGCTCTTGAGCACCTCGCCGAAGCGTTCCAGCACGAGCGGCGCGTGCCTCGGGACGCCGGTCAGCGGGACGACCTCCACCGGGGTGCCGGCGTGCCCGAGAGCGGCTCGCGTCGTCGGGCCGAGGCGCCCCAGGTGCTCGAGGTCACGCCGACGCCGGGCGAGCACCAGGACGTCCGCGCCCGCGGCGGCGTCGACGAGCTCCTGGGCCGGCCTGCCCGGGACGACGCCGATCTCGACCTCGACGTCCGGGAAGCTGTCCCGCCAGTCGGCCACGGTCGACTCGAGCAGCCGGGTGGCCGCCACGACCCACTCCCCGGTCACGGCCCGCTCGCGGTCCAGGGCCGCATAGGGGTCGGGCACCTTCCACACGTGCCTCACCTGCAGCAGCGCGTGCCGGGCGGCGGCGAGCGGGAACGCGTACGCCAGGACCTCTGCCGACGCGGGCTCGACGCCGACGAGGACGCGGCCGCGCTCCGAGGGCTGCCAGTCGCGGTCGACGACGGCGACGGGCACCGTCGCGCGCGCGGCCACGCCCGCGGTGGTGCTCCCGACGTACACCCGGTCGATCCCGTGCCGGGTCTCACGGCCCAGCACCAGGAGGCTGCCCGGCGCGGCGGCGGCGACGAGCTCTGCCACCCGCCGGCCCTGGCGCAGCACCCCGTCCACGCGGAGGTCCGGTGCGGACTCCCGCGCGGCGGCGACCGCCTTGTCGAGGATCTCCCGCGCCACGTCGACGAGGGCTTCGCGCGGATAGTTCATGTACGGCATCGAGCCTCCCACCGGCAACGTGGCAGGAGCGACGTGGACGACCCGCAGGTCCGTCCTGCGTCGTCGTGCCTCGTGGACGGCGTACCGGACGGCGCCGGCACTGCGCTCCGTCCCGTCGACGGCGACGACGACCGTGGCCGGGTGTTCGGCGGCGTTCATGGTGTGGTCCTTCCTGAGGGTCGGGACGGCCAGGCGGCCGACCGCACGTCGTCAGGGACCTGGGGAGCGTCGACGGCGCTGTCGACGGGATGCCCCGACCTCGACGTCGAGGTCGTCCCCTGTCCGGTCGCGGTCACGCGTGGTGGGCGGTCCTGCTCTCGCTCGTCCACGGTCGTGTCCTCTCCGCTCGAGGTCGTCCGTCAGCCGTGCGGTGCTGCTGCACCGCGCAGGTCACGTGCGGGTGCGACACCTCCACGGTGGCACTGCCGGGGCCTCGCGGACAGTGCCGTTGGCCCCCCGCGGGCGGGCCGCAGTACCTGACGTGACCCGGTCCGAGGACCCTGTGCCGTCAGCCCGCCCGGCCGGGACGACCGGGGTGGGGGCGGCCTGGACGAGCTCGCCCCCGCCCGCGTGCCGCGCACCGTGGCCACGGTCGGCGCCGTGGGGCTACTGTCATGAACGGGCCAAGACGCGGCCTGCCGGGGTCACCCACGCGAGTGGAGGACGGACGATGACGACGGAACGACTGGCACCGGTCGGGCAGGGTCTGTCGCGGGGTGCGCGCTGCAGCATCGGCCGGTACCGGTACGACGTGGCTGCCGACCGGTGGTGGTGGTCGGACGAGGCGTTCCGCATCCACGGCTTCGAGCCGGGCGACGTGGTCCCGACCACGGCGCTGCTGCTGGCGCACGAGCACCCGGAGGACCGGGACCACGTCCGCCGGGTCCTCGAGCAAGCTCGAATCTCTGGCGAACCGTTCGCCAGCGTGCACCGCATCATGGACGCGAGCGGCACGGAACGCACCCTCGCGATCGTCGGGGAGGGGCGGCACGACGGCGGCGCCGGCGACGTGACCGAGCTGACGGGCTTCTTCGTCGACATGACCGCCCCCGTCGCCCTGCGGGCCGACGCCCGCGCCAGCGCGAGCATCCGCGCGTCAGCGGCGAACCGCGCCGCGATCGAACAGGCCAAGGGGATCCTGGCGCACGTCCTGGGGGTCGGCATCGACGAGGCGTTCGACGTCCTGCGTCGGGCGTCCAACCTGGCGAACGTGCCGCTCCGCGCGCTCGCCCACGACATCGTCGACCACCTCACCGACGGCGACGGCGACGGCGACGCCCCGGTGGTCGCGGAGCTGCTGCGCCAGGTAGCGGGCGCACCGTCTGACGACGAGGAGGCCCGATGAGGGCGTTGACCATCGTGCCGCAGAAGGAAGGCTCGCTCGCGGTCACGGACGTGCCCGAGCCTCGGCCCGCCGACGGGGAGCTGCTCGTCGACGGCATCGCCGTGGGCGTCTGCGGCACGGACCGCGAGATCGCCGCCGGCGAGTACGGTGCACCACCGCCCGGGCAGGACCGGCTCGTCCTCGGCCACGAGTCCTTGGGCCGGGTCCGCAGCGCGCCGGAGGGCAGCGGGTTCACGGCGGGCGACCTCGTCGTCGGGGTGGTGCGCCGCCCCGACCCCGAGCCGTGCGGGGCCTGCGCCCGGGGACAGTTCGACATGTGTCGCAACGGCCGGTACACCGAGCGAGGGATCAAGGAGCTCGACGGCTATGCGAGCGAGCGCTGGGCGGTCGACCCACGCTTCGCGGTCCGCCTCGACCGCGCGCTCGAGGACGTCGGGATGCTGCTCGAGCCGACCACGGTCGTGGTGAAGGCATGGCAGCAGGTGCAGGCCGTGGGGTCGCGCGCATGGTTCGAGCCGCGCACGGCGCTCGTGACGGGAGCGGGGCCGATCGGCCTGCTGGCGGCCATGCTCGGCGTGCAGCAGGGCCTGGAGGTGCACGTGCTCGACCGGGCCACGGACGGACCCAAGCCCGGCATCGTGGCCGACCTGGGGGCCACCTACCACGCCGACCCGGTCGACGAGGTCGCCGCGCGGATCCGCCCCGACGTCGTGATCGAGGCGACCGGAGCCACCTCGGTCGTCTTCGACGCGATCGCGGCCACCGGGACCTATGGCGTCACCTGCCTGACGAGCGTCACCTCCGCCGGCCGTCGGCTGCGCATCGACGCGGGCGCCGTGAACCGCGAGCTCGTCCTGGAGAACGACGCGGTCGTGGGCTCCGTGAACGCCAACGTCGACCACTACCGCGGCGCCGTGCAGGCGCTCGGACGAGCCGACGTCGGCTGGCTGCGTCGCCTCGTGACCCGCCGCGTGCCCCTCGAGCACGCGACCGAGGCGTTCACCGCGCACGACGACGACATCAAGGTCGCCATCGACCTCCGAGACGCCGGGGCGTGATCGCCGTCAGGATCGGCACCCGACCCTGACAGACCGCGTCCCGCTTGCGACCAGGGGCACAGCGGCCACGATGGCGTGGAGCTGTCGTCGTCTTCCAGGAGGTGCTGGTGCCAGAGCGCGGACTCCTGGCGGGTGAGGTCCGCGAGCGGTGGCATCGTGCCTGGGTGCTGCACCCGCGTCTGTCCATGGCGCTGCGCGGGGCGGTCGCCGCGGCGCTCGCCTGGGTGGTGGGGACGCTGATGCCCGCCCCGTGGTCCGAGTTCCCGTACTACGCGCCGCTGGGGGCCGTCGTCGCGACGACGAGCACGCTGGCGCGGTCGGTGCGTGAGTCGGTGCAGACCGTCGGCGCGTTGCTGCTCGGTGCGGCGATCGCCGTCGGCACGGACGCCGTGCTGCCGCCGGACGCCCTGTCGATCGCGGTCGTGGTCGGCGTGGCGCTGCTGTGCGCGGGCTGGCGCGTGCTCGGGGAGATGGGGTCGTGGGTGGCGAACTCGGCGATCTTCGTGCTGATCCTCGGCCAGGGGGAGAGCACCGAGTACATCGGCGCGTACGCCGGCCTGGTGGTGGTGGGCGCGGCCATCGGCATCGGGGTCAACTTCGTGCTGCCGCCGCTGCTGCTCACGCCGTCCGACGTCGCGCTCGACGCGCTGCGCGACTCGCTCGTGGGGGAGCTCGACGACCTCGCCGGCTGGCTCGAGGACAAGGGGCCGCTCGAGCCCGAGGAGTGGGAACGTCGACGGCGCGCGCTGTGGCCGACCGTCGAGGGCGCGCGGGGGGCGGTCACCCGCACCGGTGAGGCGAGGCGCGGCAACCTGCGCGCACGGCGCTACGGCGACCGGGTCACGACGCAGGCGCGTCGCGCCGAGGTGCTCGTCACGACGGCAGAGGTGGTCGACGAGCTCGTGCGGCTCCTCGCCGGCTGGGAGGTCGCCGACCGGGAGCAGGTCCCGCTGGGACCCCGGTTGCGTCCGGAGCTCGCCGCGACGCTCCGCGCCTTCACCGCTGCCCTGCGGGCCCCCGGCTACGACGACCCGCAGGCCGCGGCCGACGTCTCGCACCCGACCGCGGCGGAGCGGTTCGACCACGCCGTCGACGAGCTCCGCGACGAGGTGCGCCGGGCCAGCGCACGGTCGGGCGGCGACGACCACCTGGTGGCGAGCGCGCTCGTCGTCGTCCTGCGACGCGGTGCCCAGGTCCTGCAGACCTGAGGGCGGCAGGGGTCCGGGATCGTCTGGGCTCGCGCCGCGTCGGCGAGCGTGCACCAGGGGGTGCCGTCAGACTCGCCCGATGACGAGCACAGCCACCACCGGGTCGACCGGCCTGCGCCGCGCGGTGACCGCGCCCCTGCTGTACCTGTTCATCCTGGGCGACGTGCTCGGGGCCGGCGTCTACGCCCTCATCGGGGAGATGGCGGGCGACGCCGGCGGCCTCGTCTGGCTGTCCTTCCTCGTCGCGCTGGCGATGGCGATGCTGACGGCCTTCTCCTACGCCGAGCTCGTCACGAAGTACCCCCGGGCGGGCGGCTCGGCCGTGTTCGCCGAGAAGGCGTACGGCAGCCCGCTGGTCGCGTTCCTGGTCGGGTTCTGCATGCTGTCCGCCGGCATGGTGAGCGCCGCCGGGCTGTCGCTGGCCTTCACCGGCGAGTACCTGGCCGCGTTCCTCGACGTCCCGCAGGTGCCCGCCGCCGTCGTGTTCCTGCTGGTCGTCGCGCTCGTCAACGCGTGGGGCATCAAGGAGTCGCTGCGCGCCAACGTCGTGATGACGGTGATCGAGTCCGCCGGCCTCGTGCTCGTCATCGTCCTGGGTGCGTGGGTGATCGGCCGCGGCGACGCGGACCTCAGCGGGGCGTTCACCCCGCCCGAGGACTCCACCGTGGGCCTGGCCGTGCTGGGCAGCGCGCTGGTGGCGTTCTACTCGTTCGTCGGTTTCGAGACGTCCGCGAACCTGGCCGAGGAGGTCCGGGACGTCTCCCGGGTGTATCCGCGTGCACTGTTCGGAGCCCTCGCGACCGCCGGGGCCGTGTACGTGCTCCTCGGGTTCGTGGCCCCCGCCGTCGTCGCCCCGTCCGAGCTCGCCGAGTCCTCCGGACCGCTGCTGGAGGTGGTCCGCGTCGCCGGCTTCGTCTCGCCGGAGCTGTTCGCGGTCGTCGCGCTCATCGCCGTCGCCAACGGTGCCCTGCTCACCATGATCATGACGAGCCGCCTCGCCTACGGGATGGCGCACCAGGGCCTGCTGCCCGCGGCGCTCGGCCGGGTGCTGCCCGGCCGGCGCACGCCGGGCGTCGCGATCCTGGCGACCACGGCGGTCGCCGTCGTCCTCGCGGCGACGGGAGAGCTGGTCGACCTGGCCTCGACCGTCGTCCTGCTCCTGCTCTTCGTGTTCCTCTCGACCAACGTCGCCGTCCTGGTGCTGCGCCGGGACCACGTCGAGCACGACCACTTCCGCGCCCCGACCGTGCTGCCCGTGCTGGCGGTCGCCTCGTGCCTCCTGCTCCTCACCCAGCAGGAGGCGCAGCACTGGCTGCTGGCGGCCGCGCTGCTCGCGGTCGGGGTCGTCGTCTTCCTCGTCACGCGTCGCACGATGCGGGCCCGGGCCTAGCCGTACCGACGCGGCCGGTGAACGCGCCCGGTGGGCCGGGAGTTGCGAGCACGGCCCGTCTTGGCACGGTGGGAGGAGGTCCAGCAGGGGGCCGCACCCTGCCGCCGAGTCCGGCGGCCGAGCGCCGGTAGCCCGGCGAGCGGAGGAACCATCATGGCGACCGGAGAGACTGGATTCGACGACGTCACCTACGACCTGATCTCGGTGCAGTACCACGCGCTGAAGGCGGGCCACGACTACGGGCAGTACGTCCGCGACGCCCGCAACGCGGGCAAGGACGACATCGCGGAGTTCTTCGAGCGGGTGATGTCCGAGGACTCGGCGCGTGCCCAGCAGTGCCACCGTTTCATCGCCGAGCTCACGGGGGACGGCGGCACGTCGGCGACGTCGCCGCAGGGCGGCACGGCCTGACCGACCTGACCGACGGGGAGATGCCGCAGACCTGAGCGCACGCACGTCGCAGGAAGGAGACGACACGGTGGTCTCGACCGACCGGATCGCCGAGCCGTGGGGGACCCGGACCCCCTACGGCCCGGGCGAGCCGTGGCCCACCCGGGTGGACACGTTCCTCGACGACGGCGTCTCGCCCGGCGACGTCGACCGCTGGGTGCAGTCCGCGACGCTGCTGCACTCCAACGGGGACGGCCTCGACATCGCGGTGAAGGACGGCCGCATCGTGGGGGTGCGGGGGAGGGCCGTCGACCGCGTGAACCACGGTCGCCTGGGTCCGAAGGACCTCTTCGGGTGGCAGGCGAACGCCTCCCCGGACCGGCTGACGCGGCCGCTCGTGCGCCGCGACGGCCGTCTCGTGGAGGCGACGTGGGACGAGGCGATGGGCCGGGTGGTCGGCCGGACGCAGTCCCTCCTCGACGAGCAAGGTCCCTCCGCGATCGGCTTCTACACCTCCGGTCAGCTGTTCCTGGAGGAGTACTACACGCTGGCGCTCGTCGCGCACGGGGGGATCGGCACCAACCACGTCGACGGCAACACCCGGCTGTGCACGGCGACGGCGGCCGAGGCGCTCAAGGAGTCGTTCGGCTGCGACGGGCAGCCCGGCTCCTACACGGACGTGGACCATGCCGACGCCATCGCGCTCTTCGGGCACAACGTGGCCGAGACGCAGACGGTGCTGTGGTCCCGGGTGCTCGACCGCCTGGCGGGCCCACGGCCCCCGCAGGTCCTGTGCGTGGACCCGCGCGCGACCCCGGTCGCCCGCGCGGCCACGGTCCATCTCGCGCCCCGCCCGGGCACCAACGTCGCGCTGATGAACGGGCTGCTCCACGAAGTGCTCGCGCACGGGTGGGTCGACCGGGCGTACGTCGACGCGCACGCCGTCGGGTTCGACGAGCTGGAGCGGCAGGTGGCGGACTACCCGCCCGAGGTGGTCGCCCGGATCTGCGACGTCGCGGCGGACGACCTGCGGGCCGCCGCCCGCCTGGTCGGCACGGCCGAGCGGCTGCTGTCCACGGTGCTGCAGGGGTTCTACCAGTCGCACCAGGCGACGGCCGCCGCCGTGCAGGTGAACAACCTGCACGTCGTGCGCGGCATGCTCGGGCGCCCGGGGGCCGGGATCCTGCAGATGAACGGCCAGCCGACGGCGGAGAACACCCGGGAGTGCGGCGCCGACGGCGACCTGGCCGGGTTTCGCAACTGGTCGAACGACGCGCACGTGGCCGACCTCGCGCGCGTGTGGAACGTCGATCCGGCGGACATCCCGCACTACGGGCCGCCCACCCACCTCATGCAGATGATGCGGTACGCGGAGGAGGGGTCGGTGCGGATGCTCTGGGTGCAGGCGACCAACCCGGCCGTCTCGCTGCCCGAGCTCGCGCGGATCCGGTCCGTGCTGTCCCAGGAGCGGCTGTTCCTGGTGGTCCAGGACGCCTTCCTGTCGGAGACGGCACAGCTGGCCGACGTCGTCCTGCCCGCCGCGACCTGGGGCGAGAAGACCGGGACGTTCACCAACGCCGACCGCACCGTCCACCTGTCCGAGAAGGCCGTCGACCCGCCCGGGGAGGCGCGCCCGGACCTCGACATCTTCGTCGACTTCGCACGGCGGATGGACCTGCAGGACAAGGACGGGCGACCCCTCGTGCCGTGGACCGGGCCGGAGGAGGCCTTCGAGGCGTGGAAGGAGTGCTCGCGGGGTCGGCTCTGCGACTACTCCGGCCTGTCGTACGCGAAGCTCCGGGGTGGCAGCGGCATCCAGTGGCCGTGCACCGACGACGCGCCCGACGGCACCCAGCGCCTGTACGCGGACGGCGCGTTCTGGGCCGACCCGGACCGGTGCGAGAGCTACGGGCGCGACTTGGTCACGGGCGCCCCGCTCGAACCCACCGAGTACCGTGCCCTCAACCCGGACGGCAAGGCCGTGCTCAAGGCGGCGGAGTACCTGCCGCCCGTCGAGGAGCCCGGCGAGGACTTCCCGCTCTGGCTGATCACCGGGCGCACGCTCTACCACTTCCACACGCGCACCAAGACGGGGCGGGCCCCTCAGCTCCAGGACGCCGCGCCGGACGTGTGGGTCGAGCTCTCCGCCACCGACGCGAGTACGTACGGCCTCGCGGAGGGCGACCTCGCCGAGGTGACCACGCCCCGCGGCAGGGTCGAGGCTCGCGTGCGGGTGAGCGGCATCCGCCCGGGCGTCGCCTTCCTGCCCTTCCACTACGGGTACTGGGACCTCGGCTCCGCAGGGCCCGGTGCAGGGTCGGGTGCAGGGTCGGGTGCAGGGTCTGATGGCAGGCCGGGCGAACCACCGGGCCGCGCCGCGAACGAGCTCACCATGACGGCCTGGGACCCCGCCTCCAAGCAGCCCCTCTTCAAGACGGCCGCGGCCGCGGTCCGCAGGCTCCGCGGCGGGGACGGGTCGCCGTCCGCCGCGCCGACCACCACGGGCTCCGCGCCGGTCGCCGGTGACGTGCCGCCCACCGCCGGCGGCGTCCGCGCCCTCAGCGACGAGGACCTCTCCGCGACGACGGACGGAGCACGATGAAGATCGGGCTGGCACTGCGCGGGCTGCACGCGTCCGAGGACGACCTCGCGCACGAGCTGCTGCGGGTCGCCGCGCGGCACCAGGCGGACCAGGAGCTGTTCCACACCGGCCGGCTCCTCGCGCGCTGGTCGCAGGACCACGTGCGGGCGGTCGCCGCGATCGCGCACCGCTACGGACAGGAGCTCGACCCGGAGCCGCGCGACCGGGCGGACGGGGCGCGCCGCCTGCTCGAGCAGGGCAGCGAGCTGGTGGGCCGCATGCGGTCGGGGGAGCTGCTGGTGCTCCGCGACCTGCGCGAGACCGCCATGAAGGCCTACGGCGTCTCGACGGAGTGGGAGATGGTCGCGCAGGCCGCGCAAGGCGCCCGGGACCCCGACCTCCTCGCCGTCTGCCAGCAGTGCCACCCGCAGACGCTGCGCCAGCTGCGATGGGCGAACGCGCAGATCAAGGTCCTGTCGACCCAGGCGCTCCTGGCCTGACCGGCCGGTCCCCGTCCCGCCGTTGCCCGGTCAGCGACCCGCCAGGGCCCGTGCCAGGGACGCCTTGCCTGCGGGACCCCACTCCGGTTTGCCGCCGGGCAGTCCCCGGTCCCCGTTCTGCCCCATCAGCAGGAGGAACAGGCTCTTCATGACGGCGAGCCCGCGAGCCCGGCGGACGGTCGCCTCGTCCGCGCGCGGGTAGCCCTCGAAGAACCGGGCGGCGCCGCCTGCTGGAAGCAGCAGCCACGCGGCCGCCAGGTCCCAGGCCGGGTCGCCGGCGAAGAGGGCGCCGAAGTCGACGACGCCCGCGAGGGTGCCGTCGCGCACGACGACGTTCGCGGGGTGCAGGTCCCCGTGCACCCAGACCCGCGGGCCGTCCCACGCGGGAGCTGCGACCGCGTCCTGCCACACCGCGCGGACGTCGACCTCGGCGACGCCGTCGAGGTCGACGGAACGCAGGAAGTGCTCGAACCCGTCGGTGCACTCCCGGGGGTGCGCGCCGAAGTCCGAGGCGCCGGGGGCCTCGACGGGTGCCTCCACGTGCAGCGCTGCGAGGAAGGCGGCCAGCGTGTCGGCCGCGTGGTCGCCGCGCGTGATCCGGCCCTGGTCCAGCGGCGTGCCCGCCACCCACGTCATTACCGTCCAGACCTTGGGGAACCGCGCGGACGGCGCACCGTCCCGCACCGGCCGCGGGACCGCGAGCGGCAGACGCGGGGCCAGGACGGGCAACCAGCGCCGTTCCTTGAGCTGCAGGTCGGCGGAGGTGTCCATCCGTTGCATCCGGACGGCCAGGTCGTTCCCGAGGCGCCACATCTGGTTGCCCCAGCCGCCCGCGACCTCCTGCACGGGCAGCTCGGCCAGGTCGGGATGCTGCTCGCGCAGCAGGGCACGGACGAGGTCGGCGGTGACCTCGGACTCGGACTCGGGCTCGGTCATGGGCAGCCAGGGTAGCGCCGGCGGCGGCCGAGCCAGGCATGATGGCCGGGTGCCCCGTGACCCCCGCCCCGGACTGCGCGTGACCTCCGCGCTCGTCGTCCCCGAGCCCGAGCTGACGTGGCGGTTCTCCCGGTCGTCCGGGCCAGGTGGCCAGGGCGTGAACACCGCGGACTCGCGGGTGGAGCTGTCGTGGGACGTCGCCGCCTCCAGGGCGCTGACGGACGCGCAGCGTGCGCGCCTCGTCGAGCGGCTGGGGCGCCGGCTCGTGTCCGGGGTCCTCACCGTGGCGTCGTCCGAGCATCGCGCGCAGCTGCGGAACCGCGAGGTGGCGCGGACGCGGCTGGCTGCGCTCGTCGCCGACGCGCTCGCGCCCCCGGGGCCGCACCGGCGCGCGACGCGCCCGACCCGCGGCTCCGTCGCACGCCGCATCGACGCCAAGAAGCGGCGCGCAGGGGTCAAGAAGATGCGCCGCCCGCCCCTGGACTGAGGCGCCCCGCACCCGGGCTGAGGCGGCCGAGCCGAGCGGGCCGAGGGGCTGAGGGGGCCTACCGCGGCGCGGGGCCGGTGCTCTGCCGCACGGTCAGGTGCACGGGCACGGTCTCGTGGGTGCCGCTGAGGTCGACGCCGTCGCGCACCTGGCGCAGCAGCAGGTCGACGAGGCTGCTGCCGATGCGTGCGAAGTCCTGCTCCACCGTGGTCAGCGGCGGCCACAGGTGCTCGGCGAGCGTGATGCCGTCGAACCCGACGACGGACACGTCGTCCGGGACCCGCCGACCCGCCTCGTGCAGGGCGTGCAGGACGCCGGCGGCCGTCTCGTCGTTCGCGCAGAACACTGCGGTGACGTCGGGGTCGGCGGCGAGCGTCGCACCGGCGGCGTAGCCGGTCCGCGCGGACCAGTCGCCGTGCAGCGGCTCGGGGACCTGCCGCCCGGCCTCCTGCAGCGTGGCGCGCCAGGCGTCGATCCGGCTCTGCGCCGGCAGGGAGTCGTCGGGCCCGGCGACGTGGTGCACGGTGCGGTGCCCGAGGTCGAGCAGGTGCTGGACGGCCAGCCGGGTGCCTTCCGTCTGGTCGGCGCGCACGGCGGGATGGGTCCCGACGAACCGCGAGTCGGACACGACCACGGGCAGCTGGGCGGGCAGGGCGAGCGTGTCGGGGGTGGCCGACTCGGCGCGCACGATGACGAGCCCGTCGATGGCCTGGTGGGACAGCCGGGCGACGGCCGCGGAGACGTCGTCGGGGGAGGGGCTCTCGACGTCGACGATCGTCACGGTGTAGCCCTCGGCGCGCGCGGCCTCGACCACGGCCTCGACGGTGCGCGACTCGCCCGTGCGCGCCAGGCGGTGCGCGATCACGCCGATGGTCCGGAAGCTGCCGTAGCGCAGCGCCCGGGCGGCGGTGTTGGGGGCGTAACCGAGCTCCGCCATCGCGGCGAGGACACGCTCGCGGGTGGCCGGCCGGACGTTGTCCAGCCCCATCGAGACGCGCGAGACGGTCTGGGAGGAGACGCCGGCCAGCGCGGCGACCTCCGCCATCGACGGTGCCGTCCGCGAGCGGCCGCGGGGTTGCGCCTGGGGCGCACCGTTCGTGTCGACCATCCCTGCCCTCTCGTGACCTCGGCCGTCGCCCGCGTCGGCGGCGTCGCCGTGCAGGTCGGACGGCGGGGCTTGACATCTCCCGCCGCCTCGCGACACTCTAATGCGGCCAGGATGTTTACGTAAACATTCGGCCCGCACCCTGGGAGTTGCTCCGTGACCGCTGTCGCTCCGGCATCCTCGCCGCCCACCGTGCCCGTGCTGCGCCGCAGCAGCCGGCGCTGGACCGGGTGGGCGTTCGTCGGCCCGTTCATGCTCGTGTTCGCGCTCGTGTTCCTGGCGCCGATCGTCTACTCGCTGTACCTGTCGGTGTTCCGCACGCAGATGGTGGGCGGCACGACGTTCGTGGGCCTCGACAACTACGCGCAGGCGCTCGCCGACCCGCAGTTCTGGGAGGGGCTGGGCCGTGTCGCCCTGTTCCTCCTGGTGCAGGTGCCGATCATGCTCGGCGTCGCGCTGCTCGTGGCCCTCGCCATCGACAGCGGCCGCCTCTACGGCAAGAGCTTCTTCCGCATCTCGATCTTCATGCCCTACGCCGTGCCGGCCGTCGTCGCCTCGCTCATGTGGGGCTTCATGTACGGCACCCGGTTCGGCCTGGTCGGCAACCTCAACGACGCCCTCGGGACCCACCTGCCGAACCCGTTGTCGCCCGACCTCGTCCTGGCGTCGATCGGCAACATCGTGACCTGGGAGTTCGTGGGCTACAACATGCTGATCTTCTACGCCGCGCTGCGCGTGGTGCCGCACTCGCTGTACGAGGCGGCGGAGATCGACGGCGCCGGCCAGTGGCGCGTCATCGGTGCCATCAAGCTGCCCGCCATCCGTGGCGCGCTCGTCATCGCCACGATCTTCTCGATCATCGGCAGCTTCCAGCTCTTCAACGAGCCGAGCATCCTCAAGTCGCTGGCGCCGAACGCCATCACCACGTCGTACACCCCCAACCTGTACGCCTACTCGCTGTCGTTCTCCGGGCAGCAGTACAACTACTCCGCGACCGTGGCCATCATCATGGGCCTGATCACCATGGTGATCGCCTACGTGGTCCAGCTGCGCGGCATGCGCAAGGAGCCGTGACCCGTGTCGACGCTGACCGCCGCCCCCGCCCGGCCCGCCCCGCGCCTGCGCACCCCGCGCCACCACTCCGTCGCCCGTCCTCGGCGCAGCACCCTGCTCACCGTGCTCACCGCCGTCGTGCTGGTGTACTCGCTGGTGCCGCTCGTGTGGCTGCTCGTCAACGCCACCAAGACGCAGGCCGACCTGTTCTCCTCGTTCGGGCTCTGGTTCGGCGACTCCTTCTCCCTGTGGGACAACGTCACCGCCACGCTGACCTACGACGACGGCGTCTTCGTGCGCTGGTTCGCCAACACCGTCCTGTACGTGGTCGTCGGCGCGGGCGGCGCGACCTTCCTCGCCGTCCTGGGCGGCTACGCCCTGGCGAAGTTCGACTTCCCCGGCAAGCGGGGGGTGTTCGCCCTCGTGATCGGCGCGGTGGCCGTGCCCGGCACGGCGCTCGCCGTGCCGACGTTCCTCATGTTCAGCCAGCTGGGCCTGACGAACACGCCCTGGGCGGTCATCATCCCGTCGCTGATCTCGCCGTTCGGGCTCTACCTCATGTGGACCTTCGCCGCCGAGGCCGTGCCGGGCGAGCTGCTCGAGGCCGCCCGGATCGACGGCGCGGGGGAGTTCCGCACCTTCTTCCGCGTGAGCCTGCCCCTGCTCGCGCCGGGGATCGTCACCGTGCTCCTGTTCACCATGGTCGCCACCTGGAACAACTACTTCCTGCCGCTGATCATGCTGCGCGACTCCTCCTGGTACCCCCTGACGCTCGGCCTCAACGCGTGGAACGCGCAGGCCGCGACCGCCGGCGGCGAGGCGATCTTCAACCTCGTGATCACCGGTGCCCTGCTCACGATCCTGCCCCTCGTGGCCGCCTTCCTGCTGCTGCAGCGCTACTGGCAGTCCGGCCTGGCGGCCGGGTCCGTCAAGGAATGACGGCTCGTCCGCCCTGCCCCCTCGCACGACCTTCCGTGACACCCGTCTGACGATGAAGTGAGGACACCCATGAACGCACGATCCCGCCACCTGATCCGTGGCACCGCCCTCGCCGGGGTGCTGGCCCTCGGCCTGGCCGCCTGCGGCTCCGGCGAGGACAGCGGCCCTGGCGGCGGCGACGCCGCCCCCGTGGACACCGCCTCGGTGCTGGAGAAGGGCGGCGAGATCACCGTCTGGGCGTGGGAGCCCACGCTCGAGGGCGTCGTGAAGGACTTCGAGGCGAAGTACCCGAACGTCACGGTGAACCTGGAGAACGTCGGTACCGCGAACGACGAGTACACCGCCCTGCAGAACGCGGTCGCCGCCGGCGACGGCGTGCCCGACGTCGCGCAGATCGAGTACTACGCCGTGCCGCAGTTCGCCATCTCCGAGGCGCTGACCGACCTCGGACCCCTCGGCGCGAGCGACCTGGACGGCACGTTCAGCACCGGCCCGTGGAACGCCGTGCACAGCGGCGACGGCGTGTACGGCCTGCCGATGGACTCGGGCCCGATGGCGCTCTTCTACAACAAGGACGTCTTCGACAAGTACGGCGTCGACGTGCCCACCACCTGGGAGGAGTACCTCGAGGCGGCCCGGACCATCCATGCGAAGGACCCGAAGGCGTACATCGCCAACGACATCGGCGACGCCGGGTTCACCACGAGCATGATCTGGCAGGCCGGGGGGCACCCGTACCAGGTCGACGGCACCGACGTGACCGTCGACTTCGCGGGCGACCAGGGCACGAAGACGTTCACCGACGTCTGGCAGCAGCTCCTCGACGAGGACCTGCTCGCGCCCGTCGGCTCCTGGAGCGACGAGTGGTACCAGGGGCTGGGCAACGGCACCATCGCCTCGCTGACCATCGGGGCGTGGATGCCCGCCAACCTCGAGTCCGGGGTGCCGCAGGGCAAGGGCAAGTGGCGCGTCGCCGAGATGCCGCAGTGGGAGGCCGGGCAGCACGCGTCGGCCGAGAACGGGGGGTCCTCGCTGACCGTGCCGGCCGCCAGCAAGAACGCCGAGCTCGCCTACGCCTTCGTCGACTACGCCACGCACGGCGACGGCGTGCAGACCCGGATCGACGGCGGCGCGTTCCCCGCGACGACGGCCGACCTCGAGTCGGACGCGTTCCGCGGCACCACCTCGGAGTACTTCGGCGGCCAGAAGATCAACGAGGTGCTCGCCGACTCCGCCGCCCACGTGGTGGACGGCTGGCAGTACCTGCCCTTCCAGGTCTACGCGAACTCCGTCTTCAACGACACGGTGGGCCAGGCGTACGTCTCCGGCACGACGCTGACCGACGGCCTCGCCGCCTGGCAGGAGCAGTCCGTCACGTACGGCAACGGCCAGGGCTTCACCGTCAACAAGTGAGCCCGACCGCGTGACCCGGCGGCGGGGCGGAGCGCGCCCCGCCGCCGCCCTGCGCCCGCCGCGCACCCCCGCCACGAAAGGCCTCGTCACCCCATGCCCACGTTCGAGATCGGCGAGCGCGACTTCCTGCTCGACGGACGCCCCTTCCAGGTGGTCAGCGGAGCGCTGCACTACTTCCGCGTGCATCCCGACCAGTGGGCCGACCGGGTCCGCAAGGCGCGGCTGATGGGGCTGAACACCATCGAGACGTACGTCCCGTGGAACTTCCACGCCCCGCAGCCCGACGAGTTCGACCTCACCGGGCGCCGCGACCTGGGCCGCTTCCTCGACCTCGTGGCTGCGGAAGGACTGCACGCGATCGTGCGACCCGGCCCGTACATCTGCGCCGAGTGGGACGGCGGCGGGCTGCCGGCGTGGCTGTTCGCCGACGGCCGGGCCGGGGTGCGCCGGGACGACCCCGCGTTCCTGGCGGCCATCGGCACGTACTACGCCCACCTGCTGCCGGTCGTCGCCGAGCGGCAGGTGACCCGCGGCGGCCCGGTGCTCCTGGTGCAGGTGGAGAACGAGTACGGCGCCTACCCGGGCGTCCCCACCGACGAGCGCGCGCGCTACCTGCGCGCGCTGGTCGACCTGACCCGCGCGCAGGGGATCGACGTGCCCCTGTTCACGTGCGACCAGGCCGACGACGAGCACTTGTCGCTCGGCGGGCTGCCCGAGCTGCACAAGACGGCGAACTTCGGTTCCCGGTCCCTCGAGCGGCTGGCCGTGCTGCGTCGGCACCAGCCCACCGGGCCGCTGATGTGCACCGAGTTCTGGGACGGCTGGTTCGACTCGTGGGGGCTGGAGCACCACGTCACCACCCCGGAGGCCACCGCCGCCGACCTCGACGACCTGCTCGGTGCGGGAGCGTCGGTCAACCTCTACATGTTCCACGGCGGCAGCAACCTGGGCCTGACCAACGGGGCGAACGACAAGGGGACGTACCTGCCCATCACCACGTCGTACGACTACGACGCCCCGCTGTCCGAGCACGGCGCGGCGACCGCGAAGTTCCACGCCCTGCGCGCGGTGATCGCGAAGCACGCGCCCGTGCCCGACGAGGTGCCGACGCCGCCGCACCCCGCCCCGGAGCTCGACGTCGTCCTCGACCGGCGCGTGGCGCTCGACGGCGTCCTGGACCGGGTGTCCGGGCGGCCCGTGCGGACGTCGGCCGCGCAGCCCCCGACCATGGACGACCTGCGGCAGTGGTCGGGCTTCGTGCTGTACGGCACGCGCGTCCGGGCGGACGACGCGGTCCTCGTGGCGCAGGAGGTGCGCGACCGCGCCGTCGTGGCGCTCGACGGCGACCCGGTGGGCGTGCTGGACCGCACCACCCACGCCTGGTCGCTGCCGCTGCCCCGGCGCGCCGGCACGCTGACCCTGCTCGTCGAGGACCGCGGGCGGGTGAACTACGGTGCCCGGATCGGCGAGGCCAAGGGGATCGTCGGGACGGTGCGCACCGCCACTCGCGAGCTCACCGACTGGGAGGCCGTGCCGCTGCGGCTCCACGACGCCCCGGCGCTCCTGGCGGACGGCGACGACTGGGGACCGGCGGGCGACGACGTCGCTCCGGTCGCCGGGCCGTCGTTCCACCGCGGCACGTTCTCGACGGTCGCGGGCGCCGACCACTTCCTGCGTCTGGACGGCTGGACCCGCGGCCTCGCCTGGGTCAACGGTGAACTGCTGGGCCGGTACTCCAGCCAGGGCCCGACCGGCACCCTCTACGTGCCCGGCCCGCTGCTGCGCGCCGACGGCAACGAGCTGGTGCTGCTCGAGCTGCACGGCGCGGCCGCGCCACGAGCCCGGTTCGTCGCGACGCCCGACCTCGGGCCGACGGAGGCCTGAGCGCCATCAGGGCCCCCGACGCGGCGGTGAGGCGCCGCCCGTGCTCCTCTCGCCCCGCGCGACCCGCCGCGCGGACGTAGGCTCGCGTCGCCGGGGGCAGCACGGCGCAGGGTGATCCTCGCCACGACGTGGGGTGGTGCGATGGCGACCAGCGCGCGGGGCACGCGGGACCGCCGTCTGCGCCGCGAGGCGTGGGGCTTCTCGGCGGGGTCGGTCTGCTTCTTTGTCGGGGCGCTGCCCGCCTACGCGGCGTGGGCCGGCGCCGTCGGCACCGGGGCGACGTTCGTCGTGGGTGCCGTCCTGTTCACCGCGGCGGCCGTGGTGCAGCTCGCGCTCAGCGGCCGGCGTCCGCCGGGGCCGGGCACGGCGCCGGCGGACCGGTGGGACTGGTGGTCCGCCGCGGTGCAGCTGCTCGGCACGCTGCTGTTCAACGTGAGCACCACCATGGCGCTGGCGGCGGCCGTCGCGACCCCGGGCGACGTCGGCGCCGGGTGGCGTCCGGACGCGTTCGGCTCGGCCGCGTTCCTCGTCTCGAGCGGCCTGGCTCTGGTCGCGACGGCGGACCGGGGCCGGCTGTGGGACCGCGACGCCCGGACCTGGCACGGCACCTGGCTGAACCTGGCGGGGTCGGTGGCGTTCGCGGCGTCGGCGGTGGGCGCGTACGTCGCGCCGGGCACGGACGCGGACCTCAGCCCGTGGTGGTCGACGACGGGCACGCTCGTCGGTGCCGGCTGCTTCCTCGTGGCCGCGCTCCTGTCGCGGCGCGCGGCGGAGGCGGGTCCGGGGCCGCTCAGCCCTCGCGGGTGACGCGCAGGGCGTCCCCCTCGACCTCGGCGGCGCTCCAGAAGTTGCGGAGCATCTCCTCGGGGGTGAGCAGGGAGTCGCGCTGCTCCACCGGCTCGTCCTCGCCGGCGATGGCCTTCACCTCGTCGTGGATCCGCTCCATCGAGCTGTCGAGGGACGCGGCGACGTCGGCGGCGAGCTTGAGGGAGTCGGTGAGGTGCCGGGGCACGTCGCGCGCGTACTTGTAGTAGATCTTGTGCTCCAGGCTGGCCCAGAAGTCCATCGCGATGGTGCGCAGCTGGATCTCGACGACGACCTCCTCCACCCGGTCCGACAGGTAGACGGGCACCTGCACGATGAGGTGCAGGGACTTGTACCCGTTGGCCTTGGGGTGCGCGATGTAGTCGCGCTCCTCCAGGATCGTGAGGTCGGCCTGGTTGAGCAGCATGTCCCGCACCTTGTAGATGTCCGAGACGAAGCTGCAGGTGACACGCACGCCCGCGACGTCGAACATCCGCTCGCGGACGCCGTCGGGCGTCAGGGGGATGCCCTTGCGGCGGCACTTGGCGACGATCGACTCCAGCGACTTGAGCCGCGAGCTCACGTGCTCCACCGGGTTGTAGTTCTGCATGTGCCGGAACTCGTCGCGCAGGATCGAGATCTTGGTCATGACCTCGTCGATGCCGAACTTGTAGGTGAGCACGAGCCGTCGCAGCTGGTCCACCAGCGTCCGGATCTCAGCGGCCTCGGGGGAGTGGTGCTCGGGGGCGGGCTCGCCCGCGGGTCGGCTGTCGACGTTCTGGCTCACGCCCTCCACGGTAGACGGCGCGGCGCCCCGGTAGGGTCCTGGGCATGGCGACGGTGCTTCCTTTCGACGGTCACACTCCCGACATCCACCCCACGGCGTGGGTCGCCCCGACGGCGACGATCGTCGGGAACGTGCGCATCGAGGCGCACGCCAGCGTGTTCTACGGGGCGGTGCTGCGCGGCGACATGGACGCGATCGTGCTGGGCGAGGGCTCCAACCTCCAGGACAACTGCGTGGTCCACACCGACACGGGCGTGCCCGCGACGATCGGCGCCGGCGTGGGCGTGGGCCACGGCGCGATCATCCACGGCGCGACCGTCCGCGACGGGAGCCTCGTGGGGATGGGTGCCACCCTGCTCAACAACGCGGTCGTCGGCGAGGGCGCGTTCGTCGCGGCCGGGGCGCTCGTGCGCGAGGGGCAGGAGATCCCCGCCGGCCACCTGGCGGTCGGCGTGCCGGCCAAGGACCGCGGGGAGCTCGACCCCGAGGGTGCCGAGCGCGTCCGTCGCAACGCGATCGAGTACCGCGAGCTGGCGGAGCGGCACCGGCGCTCGGTGGGCTGACCTCGTCAGGAAGGGGTGCGCACGACGCCGAACGTCGTGTGCCCGCGGAGGCGGAAGCCGAGGTTCTCGTAGAGCCGGATGGCGTGGGCGTTGTCGCCTGCCGCGTGCAGCATCGCCCGTGCGCCGCGCTCGCGGACGTGGTGGGCGACGTCGAGCACGAGGCGCGTGGCGAGGCCCTGGCCGCGGTGGTCCGGGTCGGTCGTCACCGCGCTGATCTCCGTCCAGCCCGTCGGCTGGAGCCGCTCGCCGGCCATGGCGACGAGGCGGCCCTCGCGGCGGACGCCCACGTAGCGGCCCATGAGGTAGGTGCGCGGCAGGAAGGGGCCGGGCCGCGACCGCTCGACGAGCGCCAGCATGTCCGGCACGTCGTCCGCGCCGAGCACCACGGCCTCGGGGTCGGGACGGGTGCGCAGCGCCTCGGTCTCGACGAGCTGGACCCCCTGGTGCAGGGCGACCCGCTCCCACCCCGCGGGCAGGGCGACGTCGGCGGGCGGGGTCGGGAACTCGGCGCCAGGGCCGACGAGGTCCACGACGGCGTCCCACACGTCCGGCTCGTCCCACGAGCGCACGCCCGCGAACGGCGAGACGTCGGGGGGATAGCGCAGCGCCAGCTCGTTGCCCTCGGCCAGGTGAGCATGCACGCCGGTGAGCGAGGACCAGCGAGGGTTGTCCAGGACGGACTCGGACGCGGCGGGGGCCGGTCCCGGTCGGGGGGCCTGGGCCGCGTCCGTCGGGCCGGTCGGGGTGGTCGTGGTGGTCATCGGTCCTCCTGTCAGGCCGTGGCAGCCTAGACGCTCGCCGCGCCGTCACGACGCCCGTTTCGCCGGGGGCGTGCTGTGAGGTGTGCCGCGCACGGCGGCGCCCCGGCCGGAGACCGGCCGGGGCGCGCCGCACGTGCCGTCAGGCGTCCAGCCGCAGCCGGGCTCCGAGAGCGCCGGCGGCGACGACGGCGGCGCCCGCGACGAGGACCACGTCCTTGAGCACGTACTGGCCCAGCAGGGTCATGCCGTGGCCGAACAGCTCGTCGCCGAAGAGCGCGACCGGGGACAGGATGCCGACCATCGCCACGGCCAGGACGAGGAGGCCCACGCGCAGGAACCGGCCGGACAGCAGGGTGAGACCGATGAAGGTCTCCATGACGGCGGTCAGGAGCACGGCCGCAGCGCCCGGCACCAGGCCGAACGTCAGGGTCTCCACGGTGCGGGCGGCGATCTCCTCGGCAGGGCTGGCGCCGGGGAAGAACTTCAGCACCCCGAAGCCGAGGAACACGAGGCCGAGCGCCACCCGCAGGGCGGGGACCGACCACCGGGTGAGGAAGCGCGCGAGGGCGGTCACGGCGACGTCGGCGCGCAGGGCCATCTGCTCGACGACCCGGCGCGGCCTCGCGACGTCGCGCACGGGAGCGGCCTGCGCCGCCGTCGGGGCCGCGTTGTCGGGGGACGCCGGGGCCGTGGCGGTGCGGCGTGCGGCGGCGTTGCGGTGGGTCGAGGTGGAGACGGACATGGTGGTGCTCTCTTCCGGGAGTCGGTGCGCGGCCACGGTGGCCGCCCCATGAGAGAGGACGCGTCGTGGCCGCCGATGCGGGGCGGCCCAGATTTCGCCCGGTCGTAACCCCTTCCGCTTCCAGTGAGTAAGTGATTAGATCACTTCTCATGACGACGGAGTCGGGGCAGGTCCCGCGCCCCACCCTCAGCGGGACCCTCGCGGACGCCGTGATCCAGCTGATCGGCGACGAGGGGCTCGTCGCAGGCGAGCGCATCGGCCCGCAGCGTGACCTGGCGGCGCGGTTCGGCGTCGCGGTGCCGACGATGCGCGAGGCGCTGCGCCGGCTCGAGGGGATGGGGATCCTGTCCTTCCGGCACGGCTCCGGCATCTACGTCGGAGAGAACTATCACCGCAGCGTCCTGCCCAACGCGGTCGCGCCGCCCGCAGACCGGGACCGCCTGATCACGCTCATCCAGGCCCGCGCCGTGATCGAGCCCGCCATCGCCCGCCAGGCGGCGGTCGTGCGCGAGCCCACGGCGCTCGCCCGCCTGGCCGACCTCCTGGCCGAGGCCCGCGAGTGCCTCGAGACCGGGGCGGACCGGCTCTGGCGGGTGAACGTCGACCTGCACCGAGCCGTGGCGGACGCCGCCGGGAACACGATCCTGTCGGAGGTGCTCGACGTCATCCTGCTGCTGCACGCCGAGGACCAGCGCCGGATCCTCGCGCTGCACGGCGACCCCGAGTCCGACTACGAGGAGCACGCCGAGCTGGTGCGTCTCGTGACCGAGGGCCGGCCGGACGCCGTCGCCGACCTGATGCACGCGCACCTCACCGAGGTGGTGGCCGCCATCGCTGCGGCGCAGCCCTGACGACCGGCCCGCACCGCACTCCACCGCAAGCGCACCGCACCGCACTGTCACGCCCACCCACGGACCACCACGATCACGACGGAGTGATGACGATGGACTCGACACGCAGGAACGCCATGGCCGCCACGCTGGCGTGCGGCCTCACCCTGGCCGCCGGCCTCACGACCGCGGTCCCCGCCGCGGCCGCGGTCCCCGCAGCGGCCGCGCGCAGCTGCTCGCTCGACGGCGCCACCGTCACGGCGACGGCGACGGCACCCTCCCCGCTCCAGGACACGTTCTCGTCCTACGGCGACTCCGGCGCCGGCTGGACGGGCGCGGACAGCACGTACTCCGTCCCGCTGCGCGACGGCAGGTCGGCGTGGATCTTCTCGGACACCTTCCTGGGGCCGGTGGAGGCCGACGGCAGCCGGCCGCAGACCACGCCCTTCCTCAACAACTCGATCGTGCTCCAGGACGGTGACACGCTCTCGACCGTCACGGGCGGCACCCCCGCTGCGCCGGAGAGCATCGTCGGCCCCGACCCCGACGGCGACTGGCACTGGTTCGGCGCGGGCCTGACGACGCGGCCGGGCGACCTGCAGGTGGGCGTGCTGGAGTTCGCGCGGTTCGGCACCGGGACCTGGGACTGGGGCTGGAGCGGGTCGTCGGTGGCGACCCTCGACACCGACACCTGGCAGGTGACCTCGGTGGACCCGTTGCCGTCGGGTGCCGGTGTCCAGTGGGCGTCCTGGTACCAGCGGTCGGGCGGAGACGTGCTCGTCTACGGGGTCGAGGACCGCGGCGCCGAGAAGTTCATGCACGTCGCCAAGGTGCTCGGCGGCGACCTCGCCGCCACCGCGCGCTGGCGCTACTGGGACGGCGAGCGGTGGGTGCGCGACGAGGCCGCGTCCGCCCGGGTGATGTCCGGCGTCGCGAACGAGTACAGCGTGACGCCCTACCGCGACGGCTGGCTCCTGGTCACCCAGGACACGTCGGTGCCGTTCAGCAACGAGATCAAGGCGTACGTCTCGTGCTCGCCCACCGGCCCGTTCACGGGCGGCGCGACGATCCACCGCATGCCCGAGGTCGGCGCGTGGGGCACCTACGGCGACCCGGACGTCATCGCGTACAACGCCCACGAGCACCCCGAGCTGCGCGACGACGACACGCTCCTGGTGACCTACAACGTCAACTCCGTGGACCCCGACGACCTGTACGCGGACGTGTCGATCTACCGCCCCCGGTTCGTCGAGATCACGCTCGACGTCCAGCACTGACGACCCACGACCTACGACCCATGACCCATCACGACGAGGTGAGACGAATGAAGCGTTCCCGGATCCTGGCCGGCGCCACGGTGGCGTCCCTGGCTCTCGGCCTGGCGGCCTGCTCGAGCGACGACGGCGGCGGGGGCGGCGACGACGCCGGCGGCGACGTCACGCTCGGCTTCTACACGGACAAGGCCGCCTGGGAGCCCAGCTTCGACGACATGAACGACGCGTCCAAGGCGCAGGGCACCACCCTGGACTTCACCGGCTACTCCGACGCCACCGCGTACGACAGCTTCATCAAGCAGTCGTTCCGCACGAAGAAGGTGCCCGACCTGTTCACGTGGCACACCGGCAGCCAGCTGGCCGACCTCGTCGACCAGGGCCTGGTCGCCGAGACCACGGACCTGTGGACGAAGGCGGAGGCCGACGGGCTCGTGCCCCCGGGCCTGAAGGACAACTACACGTACGACGGCAAGCAGTACTGCGTGCCGCTGAACGTGGCGTACTGGGCCGTCTACTACAACAAGAAGGTCTTCGCCGACAACGGCATCGAGGTGCCGACCACCTTCGCGGAGATGATGGACGCGGCGAAGAAGCTGAAGGCCGCGGGCGTCACGCCGTTCCACCAGATGAACATCATCTTCGAGTTCGCCTGGTTCCAGGCGCTGCTCGCCGGGAACGCGCCCGACGTCTACCAGGGCCTGCAGACCGGCGACGCGTCCTACCTCGACCCGAAGGTCGTCGAGGTGATGGACCAGTGGAAGTCGATGATCGACGACGGCTACTACAACGACCCGGGCGTCACGACGGACCCGCAGACGATGCTCAAGAACGGCGACGTCGCGATGGCCTACTTCGGGACCTTCCTCACGGGCCAGCTGACCGACGTGGGCGCGAAGTCCGGAGACGACTACGGCATCTTCACCATGCCGAGCATGAACCCGGCCTCGGGCAACCAGATGGTCCTGGAGACCGGCCCGCTGTGCGTGGGGAAGGGGTCGGAGCACGAGCAGCAGGCGCTGGACTACAGCGCGTGGTGGATGAGCGACGACGCGCAGAGCGCCTGGTCGTCCTCGCGCGGCGACGTGTCCTTCAACCCGCACGTCAAGGTCGAGGACCCTGAGCTGCAGAAGCTGGTGGACCAGGTCAACGGCGGCGACTACACGATCCAGCAGCGCTACCTCGAGGCCAACCCGCTGCCGGTCTACACCCTGTCGACCGAGATCTTCGGCGACTTCGTGACCAACGCGCCCGACCCGCAGCCGGGGCTGCAGCGCCTCCAGGACGAGGCCGACAAGTACTGGGCCGACCAGGGCTGAGCCCGCGCACCACGTTCGTCGCGCCGCCGGGGGCCACGTGCCCCCGGCGGCGCCGGAAGGAGAGACCTCCCATGACCGCCACCGCCGCACCGCCGCGGCCGCCGACGAGCACCACCCGCCCGGTCCGCCGGGCGCGGGCCCCGTACCGCTGGTCCGCCCGCGGCTTCGCCCTGCCGGCTGTGCTGATCGTGGCGCTGCTGCTGTACCTGCCGTTCGTCTGGACGTCCTACCTGAGCCTCACGGAGTACAACGGGCTCGGCGACCCCGAGCTCGTGGGCCTCGCGAAGTACCAGGAGATGTTCACGGACGCCGGGTTCCTCAACTCGCTGCGCAACACCCTGTTCTGGGTGGCCGGGACGCTGGTCCTGCCCGTCGGGCTGGGCCTGCTCATCGCGGTCCTCGCGTACGGGCTCAAGGGCTCCTTCTGGTACCGGCTGCCGTTCCTGCTGCCGTACGCGATCTCCGGTGTCGCGGTCGGCGTCATCTGGACGTTCGTGCTGCAGACCGGGGGTGCGCTCGACGAGGCGCTCGCCCTGTTCGGCGTGACCGACCCCCCGCGGTGGCTGCTCGACGCCCCGCTGAACACGTTCGTCATGATCGGCGCCGCCACCTGGCAGGGCGCCGGGGTGAACGCCCTGCTGTTCACCATCGGGCTGCAGTCCATCCCCAAGGAGCCGATGGAGGCCGCCCGGGTCGACGGCGCGTCCGGCTGGACGCTGTTCCGCACGATGACGTGGCCGATGCTCACCCCGTTGACGACCGTCGTCGTGGGGCTCGCCATCGTCGGCTCGCTGAAGCAGTTCGACATCATCTGGGCGATGACCAAGGGCGGCCCCGGGGTCTCGTCCGAGACCCTCGCCCTGACCATGTACAAGGACACGTTCGTCGAGAACGACTACGGGCTGGGCGCCGCCGTCGCGGTGTTCCTCACCGTGATCACCGTCGCCGCGTCGGTCCTCTACCTGCGCCGGCAGCTGTCCGGCGCCCGGGAGTCATGATGCGAGCCACGATCGCGGACCGCGTCCGCAAGACCGTCCTCGTGGTGCTGGGCCTCGTGTGGCTCGCGCCCGTCTACCTCATGATCGTCAACGCCGCGAAGACGAACGACCAGTACGGCGTGCTGTCGGTGTGGAGCCCCGCCGGGCTCGGCGGCCTGTGGGAGAACGCCACCGCCGCCTGGACGCGGGGCGACATCTCCGCCGGCATCGCCTCGACCGCGCTCTACGCCGTCGTCGCACCCCTGATCGCCGTGGTGATCGGCGCGGCCGCCGGGTTCGCCATCGTCGCGCTGCACCTGCGGCACGGGTTCGTGTGGTTCGTCGTGATCTTCGCCTCGACCGTCTTCCCCATGCAGATGCTGCTGATGCCGCTCTTCCTCGGGTACGTCGAGACGGGGCTGTACGACACCCGCACCGGCATGATCCTCGTGTACACCGTGATCTCCGTGCCGTTCGCCGCGTTCGTGATGCGGAACTTCTTCGCCGGGGTCGCGCACCACGTCTTCGAGGCCGCCGTGATGGACGGGGCCTCCACCTGGCGGATCTTCTGGCGCATCTACCTGCCGATGGCCGTGCCCGCCCTCGTGGCGATCTTCATCCTGCAGGCCACGCTCATCTGGAACGACCTGCTGCTGGGCCTCACCCTCACGCAGTCCGCCGAGACCCGGCCGGTGATGACGGCGCTGTCCGCGCTGCAGAGCACGTACGGCGGCTCGACGATGCCGACCGTCCTGGCGGGCGGCCTCATCGTCTCGATCCCCACCGTCCTGCTCTTCCTCCTCGCCCAGCGCGCGTTCACGCGCGGCCTCGCGCTCGGCCAGTACTGACCCTGACCCCCGTGCCCGACCTGCGCCCCTCCTGGAGCACCTCATGCCCGACCTGAACCCCCCGACCACCACCCCCTGGAGCGGCCGCACCGCGCTCGTCACGGGCGCGGCCGCCGGCATCGGCGGCGGCGTCGCCGACCTGCTGGTCGAGCTCGGTGCCACCGTCGTCGGCGTCGACCGCGACGCGACGGCCCTCGACGACGCCGCCTCCCGCCTGGCCGCCGCCCCCGGGCGCTTCGTCGGCCTCGTGGCGGACGTCTCGCGCCCCGACGCGCTCGACGACGCGGCGCGCCAGGTGCGAGCCGAGCACGGCACGCTCGACGCCGTCGTCTGTGCGGCGGGCGTGCAGCGCTACGGCGCCGTGGACGAGACCGACCCCGCCACCTACGACGAGGTGATGGGGGTGAACGTCGGCGGCGCGTTCCACACCTGCCGCACCATGGTGCCGCTGGTGCGCGAGAACGGCGGCGGCGCGGTCGTCCTCGTCTCCTCGGCGCAGGCCTACGCCACCCAGACCGGCGTGGCCGCGTACACGGCGAGCAAGTCCGCGCTGCTGGGCCTCGCGCGAGCGATGGCGGTCGACCACGCGGCGGACGGCATCCGTGTCAACAGCGTCAGCCCCGGGTCGATCGACACCCCGATGCTGCGCTGGGCCGCTGGCCTGTTCGCCGGGGACCGGCCGGCCGAGGACGTCGTCGCCGAGTGGGGGCGCGCGCACCCGCTGGGCCGGGTCGGCACCCCGCGCGAGGTCGCCGAGGTGGTGGAGTTCCTGCTGTCCGACCGCGCCGCCTTCGTGACCGGCGCGGACGTCAAGGTCGACGGCGGGCTCAGCTCGCGCCTCGCCGCCGCGCTGCCCGAGGACGACGCATGAGCGCGCTCAAGGGCAGCGGGATGCGGATCGCGGACGTGCGCGCCACCACCGTGACCGTCCCGCTCGAGGCCCCGCTGCGGCACTCCAACGGGGCGCACTGGGGCCGCTTCGTCCGCACGATCGTCGAGGTGGAGACGACGGACGGCCTGGTCGGGCTCGGGGAGATGGGCGGCGGCGGGCAGAGCGCCGAGGCGGCCATCGCCGCGCTCAAGCCGTACCTCGTCGGGCACGACCCCGCCCGCACGGAGGCGCTGCGGTTCATGCTCGCCAACCCGACGGCGAGCCTGTACAACAACCGGACCCAGCTCGTGGCCGCGATCGAGTTCGCCTGCCTCGACCTGCTCGGCAAGCACACCGGCCTGCCGGTGCACGCGCTGCTGGGCGGTGCGGTCCGCGACGAGGTCGAGTTCGCGTCGTACCTGTTCTTCCGCTACCCCGCGGCGGACGGGACCGGGGAGGTGCGCACCCCCGACCAGCTCGTCGCCGAGGCGGCCCGGCTCAAGGCCGAGCACGGGTTCCGCGTGCACAAGCTCAAGGGGGGCGTGTTCGACCCCGAGCACGAGCTCGAGGCCTACCGGGCGCTCGCCGCCTCCCTGCCGGGGGACCGTTTCCGGTACGACCCCAACGGCATCCTCAGCGTGGAGGAGGCGATCCGCTTCGCCCGGCGCATCGAGGACCTCGACAACGACTACGCCGAGGACTTCTGCTACGGCCTGAACGGGATGCGTCGCCTGCGGGAGAACACGCGGATCCCGCTCGCCACGAACACCGTGGTCGTGAACTTCGAGCAGCTCGCGGCCGACGTCCTGCAGCCCGCCGTCGACGTGATCCTGCTGGACACCACGTTCTGGGGCGGCATCCGGCCCTGCGTGCGGGCGGCCGGCGTGGCGGAGACGTTCCAGCTGGGCGTCGCGGTGCACTCCTCCGGCGAGCTCGGCATCCAGCTCGCCTCGATGCTGCACCTGGGCGCCGTGGTGCCCAACCTCGCGTTCGCCGCCGACGCCCACTACCACCACCTGCGCGACGACGTGATCGTGGGCGGCAAGCTCGCCTACCACGACGGGCGCATCGCCGTCCCGGACACCCCTGGCCTCGGCGTGGAGCTGGACCGGGACAAGGTGGCGCAGTACGCCGAGCTGTACCGGGAGCTCGGTCCGTACCCGTACGACCGCGACCCGGGCCGGCCCGACTGGTACCCGCTGCTGCCGAGCACGCAGTTCGCCGACCCGTCGGTCGCGGGGCGCCCGGCCGCGCTGGCGCACGAGCCGTACTGACCACGCACGACCCCGCGCAAACAGCACCGAGACGCACCGAGACGCTCCGAGACGCACGAGACGCACCGAGAGGCACGAGGACACACCATGAGCAGCACCCCGGCCGTCGCCACGACGACGGTCCCCGTCGTCCCGACTGTGGCGGACCTGGCGTCCGACCTGGTCACGGACACGTTCGACGACATGATCAACCCGCCCGGCCTGACCAACCACTGGGCCACCGCGCAGGTGGACCACGACGTGCTGGCGGTGCGCTCGCTCAACGTCCCGCCGGTCTCGCAGGGCGACAGCATCAGCGGCCAGCTGTACCTCGGCGGACGGCTCGTACGGTCGTTCGGGCGCCCCGTGGACGTGCGCTGGCGGCCCGACCGCGTCGAACGGCGCACCCTCGTGGACGGCTGGGAGGTGCGCACGGTGACCGTCTGCCCGCCAGGCGAGCCGGGCGTCGCCGTGCAGGTCGAGGTCACCGAGACGACGGGGGAGGCGCGCGAGCTGCGCCTCGGCGCGTGGCTCGACTCGACGGTGACCTGCGCGGCCGAGCCGTGGCTCGCGGGCGCCCCGCCGCAGGCGCGCAACACGCTGGAGCGCGACGGCGCCCGTCGTCTCGGGCGGCCCGCGGACGGCTCCGCGGTCAGCGTGCAGGGCCTCGTCGACGAGCGCGGCGTCCCGGTCGACGACGGCGCGTCGGCGCGCGTGGCCGAGGTGGTGCGGGACGTGCCGGCCCGCGGCACGGTGCGCCTCGCGTTCGTGCACACGCTCGCCCGCACCCGCGAGGAGGCGGTGGCGGCGTTCGACCGCGTCGCCGCGGACGTCGCCGGTGCGGTCGAGGCCTCCCGCCGCACCTGGGACGCCGAGATCGAGGCGCTGTTCACGCCCGGGAACGACCAGTTCGGCGGCTGCCTGCCGCGGCTGGTGACGTCCGACGACGCGTTGCGCCGGCTGTACTGGTGGGGCGCGGTCGGCGTGCTGTGGTTCCGGCGCGACAACCCGGCGTCCGTCCTCGGGCGCACCTACGACACCCTCATGCCGCGCTACTGGCAGACGACCACGTTCATCTGGGACTACTCCCTGAGCTCGATGGTGCACGCGCTGCTCGACCCGCACGTGATGCGCCGCCAGGTGGAGCACTGGGTGGGCCTCGACATCGAGAAGCACTTCGGCACCGAGTGGCTCACGGGCGGCCCTGTCGGCTACTGGTACTCGGTGAACCACTACGCGATGACGCGGCTGGTGCACGACTACCTGCGCCTGCACGGCGACCACGGGCTGCTCGACGCCGAGGTGACCACGCCGGACGGGCGCACCTCGACGATGGGCGACGAGGTCCGGGCCTGGGCGACGGCGTGGCACCGCCTGCGCTCGCAGACCGGCTCGGGGCTGGCCGACTACGGCGACGTGGACAACCTGCTCGAGTGCGTGAGCTCGTACGTGCACGAGGTGGCGAGCCTGAACGCCGCCAACGTGTGGAACCTGCGCACGGCCGCGGGGATCAGCGCACTGCAGGGACGGGACGAGGACGCTGCCCGGCTGCGTGCCGAGGCGGCCGACCTGCTGCCGAAGGTGCTCGAGCTCGCCGTGCCGGGGGAGGGCTTCTTCCACGCGCGCCAGCCGGACGGCTCCCTCGTCGAGACCCGGCACTGCTACGACTTCGCCACCGTGGGGACGACCATCGCCGCCGACGTCCCGGCGGCGCAGCGGGACGCGATGGTCGAGTTCTTCGTCCGGGAGCTGCGCACGCCGTCGTGGATGCGCGCCCTGTCGCCGTGGGACGACGAGGCCGGCTGGTCCGTGCGCGCCGACCACCAGTGGAACGGGGCGTATCCGGCGTGGCCGGCCGACTCCGCGCGGGCGGCGATCGCGCTCGGGCACCCCGAGGTGGTCCTGGAGTGGCTGCCCGGGCTGGCGCGGACGGCCAACCAGGGCCCGCCCGGGCAGGCGCACTTCGTCGAGGAGGCCGAGGAGCCGATCGGCGGCGGTGCGCGCAAGACGCCGCCGCAGCTGCCGTACATCATCGACTGGTCCTGCTCGTCGGCAGGAGCCTGGTGCGAGCTGGTGCTCGCGGGGGTGTTCGGCGTCGACGTCGCCCTCGACGGCACGGTGAGCGCGGGGGGCTGCATCGCGGACCTCGACCCGCAGGCGCGGCTCGAGGGTCTCGTCGTCCAGGGTCGGACCTACGACGTCGCGGGCGGCGAGGTCACCGAGCGACCGACCACCGAGCGACGGACCACCGCGCGATGACGGACCACCGCGAGGGGACGGACCCGGGTGCGCGCCCCGGGTGGGGGCGGCTGCTCGACGACGGGCGGGCCGCCCTGCCGGACGCCCTCGCCTCCGTCGACGAGGCGGTCACGGCCGGCGGAGAGCGGGCCCTGGTGGTGCGGGTGGCCGGCGGGCTGGCGGTCGACGTGCTGCCCGACCGCGGGCTCGACCTCGGCGCGGCGTGGTGGGCCGGCGTCCCGCTCGCCTGGCGGTCCCCGCACCCCCGCGACCCCGGCCCGGGTCGCGACTGGGAGGACCGTTTCCTCGGCGGCCTGCTCGCCACCTGCGGCCCCGACAACATCGGCGCACCGCGCGACGCGTCCGGCCAGCACGGCTCGCACCACCTGACCCCGGCGCACGACGTGCGGTGGTGGCGCGAGCGGGCCGGTGCCGGTGCGGGTGCCCGAGCTGGTGACGGTGGTGACGGTGCGGACGGTGGCGACGAGATCGAGGTCCACGTCGCGGGCTCCGTCGCGCACTCGTCGCTGTACGGCGCGCGGGTGGTGGTCGAGCGGGAGATCGTCGTGGCCACCGGCCGGCCGTGGGTCGAGGTGCGGGACGTGGTCCGCAACGTCGGCGCGGCTCCCGTGGGCGTGCCGCTGCTCTACCACGTGAACCTCGGCGCGGCGGTGCTGGTGGAGGGCTCGCGCCTGGAGGCGGACGCGGAAGCGGCGGTGCCTGCCGGACCTCTCCCGGCCGGGCGGGACGCGGTCACGTTCCCCTGCCCTGCCCCGGGTGCGTCGTACGTCGTGGCGGAGCACCCGGCCGTGCGGGCCACCGACGGGCGCGCCCGCGCGGTGGTGCGCCCGACGGGGCTGCCGGTGGCGCCGAACCAGGGGAGCGGCTCCGGCGGCGGCACGGAGGTGGTCGTCGAGTGGCGTGCGGAGACGATGCCGCGGCTGTACTCGTGGCTGTGGCCCGCCGCAGGCTCGTGGGTGCTCGGCGTCGAGCCGGCCAACGCGCCGCTGGTCGGGCCGGAACGGGACCTGCCGCACGGCGGCGCGCCCGTCCTGGCGCCGGGGGAGACCTGGGAGTGCGGTGTGCAGATCGGTGTGCAGGTCGGTGTGCAGGTCGGTGTGCGCGGTGCGGACGCCGGGGGAGCGGCATGACGACGTCGGACGCCGCGCCGGCTGGGACGGCGGCCGTACCGGGAGGCACCGTGCAGCCCGTGCAGCCCGTGCTGCCGACCAGCGTCAGCGCCGAGGCGCGTCGGTACCTCGCCGGGCTCGCCGCCGCGCGCCCGGCAGAGCCGCGCCCGTACCCGGCGCCGGACGACCGCGCGGGCTGGTCGCGGCTCGTGGCGGAGGTGGACGAGTGGTTCCGTACCGTCGTCGTGCGCGAGGGGCTGCCCGTGACGACCGCGGAGCGCCGCGTGGCCGGGGTGCCCACCTACGTCCAGATCCCCGACGGGGCCGCCGCCGACGACGCCGACGCCGTGGACGCGCCGGTGGTGCTGGACCTGCACGGCGGCGGGCTCCTGTACGGGGCGGGCGAGGTGTGCCGCGCGTCCGCGGCGTCGACGGCCGTGACCACGGGTCTCGTGACCTGGGGCGTGGACTATCGCATGCCGCCGGAGCACCCGTACCCGGCGGGGCTCGACGACGTCCTCGCGGTCTACCGCGCCCTGCTCGACGAGCGTGACCCGCGGCGGGTCGTCGTCGCAGGAGGGTCGGCGGGCGGGAACCTGGCCGCGGCCCTGCTGCTGCGTGCCCGCGACGAGGGCCTGGCGATGCCGGCGGCCCTGGTGCTGCTGACGCCCGAGGTGGACCTCACCGAGTCGGGCGACTCGTTCGTCACGAACGCCCCCCACGACCTGGCGCTCGCGAGCCTCCGGGAGGTGAACGCGCTCTACGCGGCCGGCGCCGACCTGGCGCACCCGTACCTGTCGCCCCTGTTCGGCGACCTGTCGGGGTTCCCGCCCACGTTCCTGCAGTCGGGCACCCGAGACCTGTTCCTGTCCAACACCGTGCGGATGCACCGGCGGCTGCGAGCCGCAGGCGTCCCCGCGGAGCTGCACGTGTTCGAGGGCATGCCGCACGGCGGTTTCGGGGGCGACGCCCCGGAGGACGCCGAGCTGGAGGCCGAGGAACAGGCGTTCGTCGCGCGGGTGCTGTCTGCGCGGCGCGCGCCGACCTGAGAACCTGGCCTCGAACCGGGCGACGACCACCAGGGGGACACCGTGCACCACCACGAACCACCGGGCTACGACTGCCCGTTCTGCGACCTGCCGGCCGAGCGGGAGGCCGAGGTCGTCTACCGCGACGAGCGGGTCTTCGCGATCGTGGCGCCACGCTGGTGGCCGCGCAACCCGGGCCACCTGCTCGTCGTCCCGGTCGCCCACCACGAGAACCTGTACGACCTGCCCACGGCCGACGGCCACGCCGTGTTCGACGCGACACAGCGGCTCGCCCGCGTGATGCGCGCGGTCTACGACTGTGACGGCGTCTCGACCCGGCAGCACAACGAGCCGGCCGGGGACCAGGACGTCTGGCACTTCCACCAGCACCTCTTCCCGCGCTACGCCGGGGACGAGCTCTACCGCACCCTGCCGGAACCCGAGTGGCTGCCGGCGCCACGGCGACGGGAGTACGCGCAGCGCCTGCGCGCCGGGCTCGGCTGACCGGGACGCGGGCGACGACGACGATCCGCCGCGCCGCGGCGCGCTGCGCTGCGCTAGTCGAGGTGCGGGCGTCTTGACACCGGTCGGCGCGGGGTGCCAGAGTGACGGCATCCGGAAACGTTTCCAACGCTGCTGTGGGAATCGTTCTGGAAACGTTTCCAAACGCCGTCGACGTTGAAGGTGGAGCGACAGTGACGTCATCACGCGCCACGTTGATCGAGGTGGCCCGGCACGCCGGGGTCTCCCTCGCGTCGACGTCGCGGGCCCTGCACGGGACCGGGGCCAGCCCGGCCATGGTGGAGCGCGTCCGCGCCGCCGCCGACGAGCTGGGGTACAGCCCGGACGTCACGGGTCGGTCCCTGCGGATGCGCAAGACCTTCCAGGTCGCGTTCGCCGTCGCGGACATCGGGAACCCCGTCTACGTCGAGATGCTCACGGCGATCCACGAGGTGCTCGCGCCGCACGGCTACCGCGTGGTCGTCATGTCCACGGGGGACTCGGCCGGGGCCACCGCCGACCTGGTGCGCAGCCTCGGCGGCGGGTTCGTCGACGCCCTGGTGATCAGCCCCCTGCGTGCCGACGACGCCCTCGCGGACGAGATCCGGCAGGCTCCGGTGCCCGTGGTCGTGATCGGCCGCGCGCTCGACGCCGACGGCGACTCCGTCTCGACCGACTCCGCCGGCGGCATCGGCCTCGCGGTCGGCCACCTGGTGGACTCCGGCCGCCGCCGGATCGGCTTCCTCAACGGTCCGCTCGACACCACTCCCGGCCTCGCCCGGCAGCGCGGCTTCGACGCCGCCACCCAGGTGGACGGCTTCCCCGCCGAGCGGGTCGCCGTGCAGGTCGCGGACGACTTCACCGTCGCCGCCGGGCTGCGCGCCGCGCGCACCCTCCTGGCGCCGGCGCCCGACGGCTCGCGGCTGGACGCCGTGGTCGCCGCCAACGACCTGCTCGCCATCGGCGCGGTCCGCGCGGCACGCGAGGCCGGGCTGACCGTCCCCGGTGACGTCGCGGTGACCGGCATGGACGACACGGAGCTCGGCCGGGTCTACGAGCCCAGCCTCACGAGCGTCTCGCTCGGCTCCGCGGAGCGCGGCGCCGCCGCGGCCCGTGCCGTGCTCGCCCGCCTCGAGGACGACGGTGCGACCGCCCGGCACGTCGTGATCGGTCCGCGTCTCCTGGTGCGCGGCTCCACGGGCGGTGCCGCCGACGTCACGACCCCTGCCGACCCGACCGAGGGGAGCGCGCGATGACTGCCCCGACCACGCCCGGCACCTCACGGACCGGTGGGACGAGCCGCGGCTCCGACCGCACCGGCCGTCCCGTACCTGCCGTCCGCCGCCGCGGCGGCCTGGAACGCGGCCGCCGTCGCGAGGCGATCGCCCTGGTGATGCCGTCGCTGCTGCCGATCCTCGTGCTCAGCGTCGCGCCGCTGGTGATGGGGATCGCGCTGGCGTTCACGGACGCCCGCCTGGTCCGCCACCCGGACTACCAGTTCGTGGGCGTCGACAACTTCGTCCGGCTCGCCGACAACTCCTTCTTCTGGGACTCGTTCCGCATCGGGATGATCTGGGCGGTGTCGGTGACGCTGCTGCAGCTCGTCCTCGCGCTCGGCCTCGCCCAGCTGCTGAACTCCGGCCTCCGGCTCCAGGGGCTCACCCGCGTCCTGGCGCTGATCCCGTGGGCGATGCCGCCGGTCGTCGTGGCCATCATGTGGAAGATGATCTACTCGCCGAACGCGGGGCCGCTCAACGCGTTCCTCGGGGCGATCGGGCTGCCGGACGACATCAACTGGCTGGCGGACTTCTCCACCGCCCTGCCCGCGGTGATCGTGGTCGGCGTGTGGGTCGGGATGCCGCAGACCACGGTGACCCTGCTCGCCGGCCTGCAGCAGATCCCGGACGAGCTGCACGAGGCCGCGTCGATGGACGGGGCGGGCGCCTGGCGCCGGTTCACCGCCGTCACCTGGCCGAGCCTGCGGCCGATCGTCGCGTCGATCACGTCGCTGAACTTCATCTGGAACTTCAACTCGTTCTCGCTGGTCTACGTCCTGACCGAGGGCGGGCCGGGCGGCCGCACGATGCTACCGATGCTCTTCACCTACCTCGAGGCGTTCAAGAACCGGAACATCGGGTACGCCGCCGCGATGGGCGTCGTCCTCGTCGTGGTCGTCGTCCTGCTCCTCGCCGTCTACCTGCGGTCGCAGTTCCGCGACGACCGCGTCCAGAAGAAGGGCTGAGCCGATGCGCGCACTCGTCCGCCCCGCCCAGTACGTGGCGCTGGCCGGCTACATCGTCTTCCTCGGCTTCCCGCTGCTGTGGCTGATCTCGGCGTCCGTGAAGTCGTCCGCCGAGCTCAACTCGCTCACCGTGAGCCTGCTGCCGGCGCAGTGGCACTGGGAGAACTACGCCCAGGCGCTCGCCCGGCAGGGCCTGGTGCACTCGGCCGCGAACAGCGCGGTCGTGGCGCTCGCCTCGACCGCGCTCGTGATCCTCATCGCGATGCCCGCGGCCTACGTGCTCGCCCGGCTCAAGGGCGCGATCCGCGTGGCGGGGGTGGGATGGATCCTGGTGAGCCAGGTCTTCCCGGTGATCCTCATCATCCTGCCGCTCTTCCTCATCCTGCGGACGATGAACCTCACGGACAGCCTCGTGGGCCTGACGCTGGTGCACACCACGTACACGCTGCCCTTCGCGCTGTGGATGCTGCAGGGCTACGTGGCCGGCATCCCGACCGAGCTCGAGGAGGCCGGCTCGATGGACGGCGCGAGCCGGCTCAGCGTGCTGCGCCGGATCGTGTTCCCGCTGCTGGCCCCGGGGATCGTCGCCACCGCGATGTTCAGCTTCGTCTCGTCGTGGAACGAGTTCTTCTTCGCCCTGGTCCTGCTCCAGTCGCCCGAGAACTACACGCTGCCGATCACGCTCACGTCGTTCATCGGCGGCGAGGGCAAGGTCGCGCTCGGCCCGCTCGCGGCAGGGTCGTTCCTCGCCGCCATCCCGAGCATCGTCTTCTTCTCGATCATGCAGAAGAAGCTCACCGGCGGCCTGATGGCCGGGGCAGTCAAGGGCTGACTCCCACCCGGGCCGGCGCCTCGCACGCACCGCACGCACCGCACCTCCGACCACCCCGAAAGGAAGACCCATGAAGACTCGTGGAGTGTCCACCGCCGCATGCCTCACGGTCACCGCCCTGCTCGTCGCCTCGTGCAGCGGCGGGGGCGGCGACGACGGGGACGGCGGACCCGTGACGCTGAAGTTCCAGTCCCTGTCCGACCAGCCTGCGGCCATCGCGGCGACGGAGAAGATCGTGGACGAGTGGAACGGCGAGCACCCCGACGTGCAGGTCGAGATCGTCCCGGCCGGCTGGGACGGCGTCTACGACAAGCTGATCACCCAGTTCAACGGCGGCGCCGCGCCCGACATCATCCACTACGAGGCCGCGAGCATCGTGCCGTTCGCGCGCGACGGCTACCTCGCGGACCTGTCGGACTACATGTCCGACGAGCGCAAGGCCGACATCCCCGAAGGGGTGCTCTCCTCGGTGACGGTCGACGACCAGGTCGTGGCCTACCCGACCGAGCTGCAGTCGTACATGGTCTTCGCGAACAAGAAGCTCCTCGAGGACGCGGGCGTCGAGATCCCGACCGGCGACACCATGACGTGGGACCAGCTGCGCGAGATCGCCAAGGCGACCACCCAGGGCAAGACCTACGGTCTCGGCTGGGGCCTGTCGAGCCCGACCGCCGCGTTCATGACGATGGCTCCGGGCTTCGGCGGCCAGTACTTCACCGGGACGGGCACCGACGCCACGATCACCGTCGGCGACGGCGAGATGGCCCTGCCCGAGCTGGTGGACGCGATGGCGCACCAGGACAAGTCGATCCTCCCGGTCACCCTGACCCAGTCGGGTTCCGAGGCGATCGCGTCGTTCTACGCCGGGCAGACGGCGATGACGGTGCAGGGCTCCTACCAGGCCGCGAACATCGCGAAGGACGCGCCGAAGGACCTCGACTGGGTGGTGCTGCCGCCGCTCGCCGGCCCGGAGGGTGCCGGCCAGGCCGCGAACCCGCAGACGCTGTCGGTGAACGTGGACTCCGAGCACGTGGAGGAGTCGGCCGAGTTCATCGAGTTCTTCACCGAGCCGGACAACCTGGCCGCGCTCAACGAGGCAGACGCGCTCATCCCGGCGACCACGTCGGCGCAGCAGCTCATGAGCGACAAGCTCGGCGACAAGAACGGGTGGAGCACCATCCTCGCCTCGGGCCAGCACTTCGTCTCCGCGCCGTACCTGTTCGTGGACGCGTACGCGCAGTGGAAGGACACCGTGGCCACGCCGGCCTACCAGCGCTACCTGGCGCAGGAGACCGACGCCGACGAGCTCTCGTCGCAGCTCACCGACGGGTGGGACGAGATCACGAAGTGACGCCGTGGGGGGGGCGCGCCGCCCCCCCCCCCCCCCCCCCCCCCCCCCCCCCCCCCCCCGCGCGGCACCCCCCCCGCCGGGCGAACGGGGGGGTTTGTGGTTTAAACAAAAACGAAGCCCC